>JAUWHV010000138.1 GCA_030605675.1 Deltaproteobacteria bacterium
CATTTATGCCTTGGCCCGGACTGATTCACAAGGCCATGCAAGTGGACACACTGGTGCTCCTGGATCAGGTCCAGTATCCAAGGGGATTTTCATGGATCAACCGGAATCGCTTAAAGGGCATGCGCGGACCGGTTTGGTACACCATCCCGGTGATCAAAAAGGGACAGGGCCTCCAGTCCATTGACCAGGTTCGTGTCCTGAATGACCCGCGCCGGCGGCGCAAACACCTCATGACCCTGGAGCACTGCTACAAGAACGCCCCGTTCTTCCAGGAACACTTTGCCTTTTTCGAGCAGCTCTACACCAGAGCGCCTGAAAAGTTGCTTCACTGGAACCTGGCCGGCATTGATCACATTTTTCGCTCATTTGATTTGCCTGGCTCTTACTTGCTTCAGTCAGAGATAGGCGTCAAGGCCAAGGGAACGGGCCTGCTGGTTGCCATTGCCGAAAGACTGGGCGCAAATGAACTCGTGGCCCCCAGGGCGGGAAAGGGAAGGATCGATACCGCCATGCTAAAGGAGGCAGGGATCACTGTCCAATGGCTGGACTATCACAGGCCTGTCTATCCCCAGCTCTGGGGGGAATTTATCAAGGATCTGTCGGCCATGGATCTTCTCTTTAACTGCGGCCCATACAGCAGAAGGATCCTGGAACGGGTCCAAAAGCAGGGTAGGGTAGTGACATAGGTCAGTGGCCTCCAGCTGATGAAATCAAAGCAGACTGTACGGATCCACATCCACTTCCATTCTTACACTGGATGGTACCATGTCTGCTTTCCTTGCCAGAAGACCAGAGCACAATGTCCTTAAATTTGAAAGCGATGAGGATTTTAAGAGTATCTGCCACCGATAACGGTCTTTGATTTTTGCTCTGGGTGCTGGAGCGGGCCCCAGGACTTCAACTTGAGGTCCACCGGTATTATTGATACCTTTTGCGAGGTTTTTTGCCAATCTTGCCACATTGCCCGCAGTGTCGCAGACTTGGGCCTTTTTCCTACCTGAGAAGCGAAGATTAATCAATCGTCCAAAAGGCGGATAAGCCAGGGCCTTTCTAAACTTTGATTCCTTTTCATAAAAGGCCTTAAAGTCATGGGTAGTCACGCAGTCCAGGACATAGTGATCAGGCAACCACGTCTGGATTAAGACCCGGCCTGGCCGTTCTCCGCGTCCTGCCCTGCCCGCTACCTGGGCCAGGAGCTGGAAAGTCCTCTCAGTTGCATGATATTCGGGGAAATTCAGGGATAAATCCGCGCATAATATGCCTACCAGGGTAAGGCCGGGAAAGTCATGACCTTTGGTGATCATCTGGGTACCCACAAGTATATCAAGACGCCCTTTCCGGAAATCAAGGATAACATCTTCCAGATGCCTTCGGGTTCGTACTGTATCCCTGTCCAGCCGTGCGATCCTGGCATTGGGGAAGATCTCATCAAGGTCGGCTGCAATTCTTTCAGTGCCATAGCCAAAGGTTTTGACCGCCTGCCCCATGCATTGCGGGCAGACAGGCAGGGCAGCCGATTCCATCCCGCAGTAGTGGCAGCGAAGCACCCCGTCTTTTTCGCTTTTCGACCTTTTATCTCCACGATGCCACGTAAGCGTGACCTCACAGTGGGGGCACCTGAACACATGCCCGCAATCAGGACAAAAAATATAGGTTGCAAAACCCCGCCTGTTAAGAAACAGCAGGACCTGCTCTCCTCTTGCTAATGTATCCTCTGTCGCATCTTTAAGTTCTTTGGAAAGCCATTCGGGTCTTGCTGACTCCAGTTTATGATGTTGATCCTTTTTCTCCTTTTTTCTGCGATCCACCACTACTACCTCGGGAAGAGACCGTTTGGCCACTCGTTTTTCCATAGTAACCAACTGATATTTCCCCGAGAGGGAGTTCTTAAAACTTGATACAGACGGGGTGGCGGATCCCAGAATTACTGTTGCTTCTGACATCCGGCCACGTAACAGGGCCATATCCCTTGCCTGGTATCGGAATTTTTCAGACTGTTTGTACGAGGGATCATGCTCTTCATCCACTACAATGAGACCAATATCGGCTAAAGGTGCAAAAATGGCGGATCGGGTCCCGACAACTATTCTGCTTTCTCCCTTTTTTATCCTGAACCACTGATTACGCCTCTGTGCCTCTGTCAGGCCGCTGTGAAGCACTGTCACCTCCTCACCGAACCTGCCAACGAACCAGCCCACGGCCTGGGTTGTCATGGCAATCTCAGGCACCAGCACCAACACGCTGCGGCCTTGTTTGACACACTCTTTGGCTGCCCGAAGATAGACTTCTGTCTTTCCGCTGCCGGTTACTCCGTGCAGAAGTATGGGGTGATAGGACCTGGTAGCAAGGGCATCACAAATGGTATTAAATGCTTCTTTCTGCTCTTTGGTGAGATGCAAGGGAACCTCGGTTGACCAGGGCAGAAATTCCGGCCGGCAGTCCCTGCTCTTTGGCAAACCGTTAGTAATTTGGGATATGCGTCGATTCCGGGCGGATAAAAGCCCCGGTGGCAAGGCCTCTGCCATTACCTGTCCTATGGGATAAAAATAATATGAGGAGGTCCATTCAAGAAAACTGATAAGGGGTTCAGGTAAGATAGGTCCTTGGTCAAGTATCCTTTTGACCTTTTTCAAATCCACAGGGGGCGGCTCTTTTGCAGGGGTTCCCCATGCCACTCCGACCATGTTCCTGCGACCTACAGGAACCAGGACCCTGCTACCCTTAGGGGGGAAAAGAGTATGTCCTGACAAGATGTAGGTAAGGGCCATGTATATGGGCAAGGGCACTACAACATCTATCAGTTGATTGCAGCCGGAGGAATTAAGTTCAACAGGTGTTCCGTCCCTCGCCTGAGAAGAACATTCCTCACTCATCCAGATCGGCGACCAGTTTCTTAAGGTACTCCTTAAATCTTTCACCAAGATCCGGATGTGCAAGGGCATAATTCACAGTAGCCTGAAGGTATCCCATTTTGTCTCCGGCGTCATATCTACTGCCCTTGAACTCATAAGCATAGAGTCCCTGTTCTTTTCGGAGACAGTCCAAAGCGTCTGTTAGCTGGATTTCACCACCCACTCCTGGAAGAGTCCTGTTAAGGCAACCATATATCTCAGGCCTTAATACATACCGGCCAATTATAGCAAGATCGGACCTGGAAGTACCAGGCGCAGGTTTTTCAACAAGTCTGTGTACCTTGTAGACCCCTTCTGCCACTTCTTCACCCTCTATGATTCCGTATCTGTGGGCTTCATCCAAAGGAACCTTTTGTACAGCGACAACGGATTGCTGGAATTCTTCAAAGACCTTTAACATCTGAAAAACACACGGGATCTTGGCATCTACCATGTCGTCGCCGAGCACAACTACAAATGGCTCATTGCAGACTACCGGCTCTGTGACCTTTACAGCGTGTCCAAGGCCCAGAGGCTCTTTCTGACGGACCGAAACTACCTCGATAAGATCGGATATGTGACGAACCTCCCTGAGAAGATCCAGCTTACCCTTCTGGGCTAAAAAAATCTCAAGTTCAAAGGAGTAATCAAAATGATTTTCAATGGCTGACTTCCCGGAGGCAGTTACCAGAACCACCTCTTTTATGCCGGAGGCAACTATCTCTTCCACAATATACTGAATGATAGGCCGGTCCACTACGGTCAGCATCTCTTTGGGAATAGCCTTTGTGGCAGGCAGAAATCTTGTTCCAAGGCCCGCCACCGGAACCACGGCCTTTCTAACTTTCATAATTATTCTCCATTTGTTATTTTGTAACCGTGAACGGTTATGTTATTTTTCTGAGGCTATAGCCAGCCTGGAATCTACAACTACCCAGTTAACTCTTGCCAGCCACGCATCCAGATAGGCCAGAGGTTGCCCTATAAAATCCAGTACGTACGCATGCTCAGCCATATCCACAACCAGCAAGGGTTCAAGCCCCAAGGGCCATTCTGAGTCATTATCCAGACCAAAAATTACCAGTCGCTTTGATTGATTATCCCATGCAAGTATGCCCCAAGCCCTCACTGCCATAGCAGTGGCCCTGAATTTTACCCACCACTGATCAAAAGAACCAAATGATTCCTCCAGGGCCTTACCGATCTTTTGGCCAGGTTTGACGCTCTTGGGTGTCAATGCGTCAAAATACAATTCATGAAGTCTGACTGCGTTGTGTAACTCGATCCAGGCCAGGACATGATTGCGCCATTTGCTGGCAAGGGGATCGGCCAAAGCAAGATCAATTGTCCGATTATGTGATTCCACTTCGGACAATTCCTGGCGATATCTTTCAAGAAGGGCCAGATGTTCCCGAATAATCGTTGCCGAAAACCCCTCAAGTGCTCCAATCAAACCCCTGTATTTTTGGATATCGGGAATAGCTGTTTTTTGCCCAGCCTTTGCTATCGCCGCTGACGGCTCTTCTGCCGCGGCTTCTGAAAGGCCGGTTACCATGACAGCGGCACCGGCTAATCCTCGTAAAAAGCTACGACGGTCAAGGTTATGTTCGTCCATTATGTACCCCTTCATAGCAAGCCAAAATATGTAACTTCTCAATAAGTCAGGGCAAATCATATTTTACAACTATCCAATGGATTCCGGCTTTCGTCGGAATGACAGGCGCTCACACCCAATCGTCATTCCCGCGAAGGCGGGAATCCAGTGACTGTTACCCGGACTTATTGAGAAGTTACAAAAATATGACCTGTGCGATTAGCTACTGTCCGTTAACTTTTAGCTTAATAACCCGTTTTTATACAAAGTTTTTACCTAATAGCTAACAGCTAACGGCTAATAGCTAATGGCTGGCCCCCGTCTATGTTGAAAAAGTGTAAACTACAAAATGAAGGATGCCAATTAGTTTAACTGAAGAAGCCACAAATTCAAGAGCAGGTATTTTAAGTGCCTAAAGTGTAATTTCTCAATAAATCTGGGCGGAATCATGGTATCTCTATTTTTACCGCTTCCCCATGAAACTTCCATAAGGTTTTTAACTGATACCTCCATCCGTTGAAAAAAAAGCGGAACACAGAGGCTTGAGTAGATTGTGATTGATTTATGGCGACCAGCCGAATTTCCGACGACTGGCAACAACGTTATAGTTATCGTACTGTCATGGCAGAGACCTTTGTCGAAACTCCTCGCTTTAGCGGGACCTGTTACAAGGCCGCCAACTGGATCTGCCTTGGTAAAACAAAGGGACGGGGAAAGCTGGAAAAACAACGATATGTTAGTGGGTTAGCATGAATCAGAAAATAGTCTTAAGCTAGGTAAAAGGGTGGGGAGCGTGTGGTATATAACTGAATGGGCTAGATTTCTTTTGTCTTTTGGAGCCTACGAGCCCATCCTCCCAGGCCGAATAGTCCGAAACCCATCAACACGATAGTGGCAGGTTCCGGGACAGAAGCAATCGGGTCAATAACCGATACTGGTGGGACCATACTAAGTTCGACAATGTCTCCAACAAACATGCAACTATCTGCATCTTCTGCTACCTGACTACCATAGGAAGCAAGCTCTCTAGTTGCGAAATGGAATGTTTGAAAATTGGACCATTGTGTTACAATTGGTTCATCGTCAGAAGCATCTATTACTTCATCTTCAGGTATATTGTTAATATTATAGTTTGCAGCAAGATTTTTTCCAACTAGCGAATAATTCATTGGCATCATCTGGTAATCAACAGACTTAAGCCCAAATGATGTAGTATCAAAATAATTTTGAGGAAAATTGCTTGATAAAGAAACAGCCAACGCGCTCTCACCTAATAAAAAGAACGTAAGTACCGATAGAATTAAAATTTTCAAAGCCATTTTCATATTGTCCTACCCCTTGTGAAACTTCTCAATAAGTCCCCTTGCTAAGTATTTAATTTTATGTCCTATTTTGTTGAAAATGATCCATCCGTGGCGTTGGTACAATTTCTTCGTCATAATTACATATTTAATTATGCCTTAATCCTGGGAGCCACTTGCATCCGGGGCATTTTTAACAAAATCACTTATTGAGATGTACCCTTTCATCTCCTATAAATTTGGCAGTATTTTTATTCATAATATTTTTAAATGGAATCAATATATGATGTATAGTATTATCTTGTTTTGCAAGAGAAGTGCCATTTTTTTACTCTTATTTCGTCATCTTTTCTGGGTTTTTGGGTGCTATTTTCCCGAAAAAAGATAGATGAGTGTATTTTTTTTCCATTTATGGAAAAAAGTTTCCCAAGAAGAATTTACTTTCCAATGCCATTTTTCCCAGTTGTTTGGCGGTGGGAAGAGAGTCTTTTTTTTCAGACATTGCTTTTTGGAGTTTGTTCTTCTGAAAAGTCTAATAAGCGAATATCGTGCCATAATGAAAAAAAGCGGCGGTAATGATTATAATATATTGATTTATCAATATAATTTTGTACAAAATAGGCTGTCAGGGTATTTTGAACGTGGAGGAAGGATCCTTGCTTTAGTAAAGTTACTATACATATACAGTTGATATGATGTAAATCAAGTTGATAGCAATAATCTACTTCCGCATTTTTTTACTTGACGACTTAGTGTGTTTGATAACGGAGTGAGTCCAGCAGTAGTATGAGGGGTCGCAGGGGTTGATTGAAGTATGGTGTCGGGTCAAATACCGGGTCTTCCGGTGTCAATGAACCTGGTTGAATGTCTTTGAGGGTGATTTTCATTTCCAGATCCAGTTTCTTGAGTTTAATCCGGATTTTGCTCGGATATGGGGCGCAATCTTCCAGCAATACGGGGTCATCGTACAAAACTTTGAGTTCGGGATTCTCTAAAGAGATCGGCGACAGTGTTTGTCTGTCGAATTTTGCCCATCCAGGCCCTCCTTGATGGAAAAAGCTGATACAAACCGGTTTTTCATAATCTTTAAATTCTCCCACCTTCCCACATGGAGCCACTTCAACATTTTGCGTCTCAACCACACTCCATGGATTTAATAGCCAGGATGCTTCGTTAATAAGGGACGATATCTCTTTGCCATTTCTTAGCTTGTCATTAATGCCGGTAACATATACTGCATTATGCGATGGTATAAAAAGATAAAAGGCTTTTTCCACAACCAGGCAATCAAAGACAGTTACGCCAAAGGGACCATGACCTGTCACCCTGGCAAGTTCCCCTTCATGCGTCCTTGTCCACATAAGCTGTCCTTTGATTTCAGGCTGAGTTTGATCATGGATCGTGAGCTTCAATTTGACCCTGGCCTTAATGCTGGAGAGTTGACTTGCCTGTAAGCTCATGGCATCCAATATATCTCCAGTTGCGATCCTGGGACCAGGTTGTACACTTGGTGGCCTTCTCGGTTTTTCAGCGCAACCAGACAGGCATGCGCACGCAAGAAGAGCTAATGCAATGGCAAATGGGAAACTATGTATTATTTTATTCATAACCATCAGACCTTAACCATTTTCATGGTCGCTCCGGATTTTTGCATATTACACGATACCAAGTACAATCTGTGCTTTGCTATGACATAAATTGAGCGATTAGCCTTTAGCGGTTAGCTATTAGTTTAATGATTACAGGAGGTTTTGCTATTACAAACTTAGCTGTTAGCTGTTAGCGATTAATTTGCTGCCCCGCCCGCCTCGCCTGAGCTCGCGATGGCGGGCAGGTGTTTTCCAAATAGGCTACTAATACCTAAAAGCTAAATGCTAATAGCTGTTCATCACGGATTAGTGTGGTAATCCGTGATAAACCATTTTTCAAAGCTAAATCCTAATGGCTAACAGCTAATCGCTCAACTTTGTTATAAAAAGACAGGTATCGTGTAGCATGGGATTTTTAAAATAACAACCAGCAAAACAAATCTCATGTATTAGGGAGAGACAAAAGAGGCTATGGAACAAGATATCGGAAAGGCGTTAGCATATCAGATAAAGAGGGAAATAGCAGAGAGGTACTTCGGCTATAGAAAAACCATAGAGGAGGACAGGCAGGCCCTTGAGGCCATGATCTCTGATCTTTGCTTCCTATACGATCAAAAGGTAGGGAGGGACATAGCCAGAATATATATCCTTCTACAGGATTTGAGCCTGATTGACGAATTTTTAAGGCTTACGGGTTGGGAGGGCCGCCCCTTTTTCGATCAGTATACAGTGGAGTCGGGCACGATCAGGGAGCGGCTTCTTAAAAACATGGAACTCCATGGCTGGTTGGCCCATTCCAAATTTGCCAATCTGCTTTTAGACAGTTATGAAAGGCTTTACCTGGACACTTTTGAGTACAGACAAAAGCTGGATGAGGTACTGGAGGAGGTCCAGGTTATAGACGAGGAGATTCGTCAGTTTAAAGAGAAATTCTCCCTTGAGGAAATCATGAGTTTCTTAAATACCCTAGACAGAAGGGATGATCTTGCCGGTGTGTTAGGTGAGAATCTGCCTGCAGGTAGGGCAAAAGATCTAGCATCCCGTCTTGAACTGGTTCCTGTTGGTGACCTTGAAAAGTTACTACCCAGGGTGCCGGATTTGCCGGCACCGGATAAGGTAAAGAGCAGCCTCAAAGATCTTGCCAATAGAGCAGATAAAGCTCATAAGGAGGAAGTTCTTAAAGCAGTCGGGGGTTAAACAGATTTGGCATTTACATCGGAGGAAAACAGTCTCTATGGATACAGATAACGACCTTGCTTCATACTCTGAGTATTCTGAGGATATTCAGCATGTCTGGCACACGGTAACAGTACCTTTGGGGGCCAATACCTATGATATTCTCATAGGTCCGGGGCTTTTGACAGAGTTGGGAGAGGATCTCAAGTCGAATTTGCCTGCTCCGCGATACATAATTATCACGGATTCAAATGTAGAGGACTACCTTGGGGCGGATCTTATTAAGTTGCTGGGCCAAGGCGGAGTCAGGGTTGAGTTGTTGTCCTTTGCAGCTGGCGAGGAATCCAAAAATATGGATACCGTAGTGGATCTCGCCCGCAGAATGATAGACCTGGGTGCAGATAGGCAGACTGCCATACTGGCCCTGGGCGGCGGAGTGGTTGGGGATGTGGCAGGATTTCTTGCCTCCATCTATATGAGAGGTGTCCCGCTTGTGCAGATTCCTACTACACTCCTTGCCCAGGTGGACAGCTCAGTAGGAGGAAAGACAGGGGTTGACCTGCCTGAGGGGAAAAACCTCCTCGGGACCTTTTATCAGCCCGGAAGGGTCTATGCGGACATAGGGGTGTTGACTACTCTGCCCAAGGCTGAGATCAGAAATGGTCTTGCTGAAGTAGTGAAGTACGGAATGATCCAAAGCCCGGAACTGTTTGATTTCCTGGAGGAGAAGTGGTGGGATATAATAAATCTTGAGCCGCATGTCACAGCTCACATAGTCTTTAGCTCTTGTTCCATAAAGGCTGACGTGGTGTCTGCTGATGAGCGGGAAGGAGATCTGAGGCGTATCCTTAACTTTGGTCACACTGTGGGCCATGCGGTGGAGGCCGCAGCACACTATCAGATCCCTCACGGAGAAGCGGTTTCCATGGGTATGGTGGTGGTTTCAAGGATCTCTGTAGCAAAGGGTTTGATGCCCGAGGGGGATCTTGAAAGGCTGTGCAGGCTTCTGGACAGGTTAAATCTTCCCAAGGAGATTCCGGCAAACCTCTCTGCAGAGGAGCTGATGGATCTCCTCCAGCATGACAAAAAGGCAAAGTCAGGGAGACCTCACTTTGTCCTGAGTCGCGGAATCGGTCAAATTCTCATCACAGATGATGTTAGCAGAGAGGAACTGGCAGTGGCTATTGAGGCCTCACGTGAGTTTCGTGCAAAATCTTGAGTTTTGCAAGAGGCTCATGGCCTAAATTTTTTTGGTCCTTATCTCCCTTCTTCTGTCTTTTGACAGATAAAGGCTCAGGGTAGTACCCTCACCTACTGATGACTCGATAGCTATATCCCCGATCTGCTCCTCCATTATCCTGTGGGCAAAGGTTAGCCCCATACCTATATGCCCGGTCTTGGTGGTGAAAAAAGGGCTGAAGACATTTGGGAGTACCAAGGGTTTTATTCCTGAACCCCTATCCTTTATGCAAAAGGCACAGGCCTGGGGGCCGTGGTCTACTGGTTCTACCAGGAACTCTATAATCTTCTCAGTGTCTTCATGCTCATAGGCATCAAAGGCATTGATGACGACGGCCTCAAGTGCCATGATAAATATATTGGGATCCGCCAGAACCCTTTCCTTCGGCAAAGAAGAAGAAATTTTGGAGGTCCACTTTGCCCCATGGCCTTCGGCAAGGCCCATCAGATGGGGCTCAATATTCTCAATCAAGTATTTAACAGAATGAGGCTCTAATTTTGGTCTATCCAGTTGGATAAATTCATTGAGAGTGTTCAGCAGGAGTTCCAGGCGGGCTGATTCGTCCATGATGGCTTGAATATGTTCAGGTTTTGGGAGATCCGTTCTGGCAAGACGTCTTGAAAATCCCCCGATTGTTAGTACTGGATTTCGGATCTGGTGGCTGATATCGTTCAACATCCGCCCCAGAAAGACCATGCGCTCTGACCTTCTTAGTTCCCACTCAATGTTTTTGAGTTTGGTTATGTCATGGATTGTTATGACCACTCCTACGCCTTGTTCCCATTGCCAGGATGAGGCTGCTAGAAGCCCCATGAATCTGGAGCCATCCGGCCTGTGGAGCATGGCCTCTCCTTCGAATTCACCCTGGGAGCGGGTGATTTTTAGAATGTTGGAGAGAAGCACTTCCCGGTCTTCCGGCATAAAGATTTTAGCCAGGGGACTATCCTCAAGCTCCTTTCTCTCCGCCTTGAACATCATCACAGCCTTGCTGTTGGCAAATACTATGCGGTCAAGGGTGTCCACTACAAGGATAGCGCTATTAATTATTTCCAGGATGTGAGTGATCAGCCTGGGCTGAGGTGTATCAAATTCATCTAACATGTTGGCCGTTTCCCCAATTATTAAAAGATTAGGCATCCTTCATTCGCCGGCTTACACTTATTCCCCAAAAGGGTGCATTATATGGCATCCTTCATTCTGTAGTTTACACTTTTTCAACATAGACGGATGCCAGCCATTAGCCATTAGCTGTTAGCTATTAGGTAAAAACTTTGTATAAAAAACGGACTGTTAAGCTAAAACCTAACGGCTAATAGCTAATCGCACAAGTCATATTTTTTGAGGTATATTATCCCCTAAAAGTGTAAACTACTTTTGGCTTGCCATGAAGGATGCCAAAGAGTACCTGTTATTTCTTATCGGCAATTTTTTCTATTTGCTTCAAATCGCAGTAAAAGTGCTTTGATCTCCAGGCCACATGAAAAACCAACAAGGTTTCCATTTTTCCCGACCACTCTATGACAGGGTATAATAATGGGAAGCGGATTAGACTTGAGGGCCTGTCCCACTGCCCTGGGCGAACCGCAACCGACTTCAGAAGCCATCTCACTATATGACATCAGCCCTCCAAAGGGAATACGACAGGTGGCATCCCATACTTTTTTCTGAAAAGCTGTTCCCTTTGCCTTAAAGGGTATTGATGACCTGTTTAACTTTCCTTCAAGGATTTCTCCAAGTCTATGGGCAAGGGCCGAAGACGCCCAATCTTCCGGCTCGCCGGCGAAATCAAGCTTGATGCGGACAAGAAAGCCGTTCTCCCACTGTCCCTGGACCTTCAAGGTGTGATTGAGTATTGGGATATAATAGATTTCCTTTTTTATCACTTTATTATCACAGATCCGTACCACCTATAGACAATGCTGAATTGTGAATGCTGAATGCTGAATTGTGGAAGAAGATTTAGAAGACATATACTTTTACCTTAACTCAACATTCAAAATTCAAAATTCAACATTTGCGGAATCAAATATAGTGTTCATAACCCTGATATGTAATGTCTTTTGCGCCTTGAGACGTTTTTAAAATTACCCTATTACCCTGTACTATCTTTCCAATTCGGAACGGTCTATGCCCAAGAATCTTTGCGGCAATTTTTCGTACTTCAGACTCATTTTTTTGTGACACGGTCCACAAGAGCTCAAAATCTTCGCCTCCTGTAAGGGCAAGATTTAAGGGCAACATTCCTAAAATCCCTGAAGTTCTTTTTAAGGCTCTGGAAACCGGCATTTCCCTTGCCCAGACTTCGGCGCCGACTCTGCTGTTTTTACATATATGGGCAAGATCTGTGGCAATGCCGTCAGAGACGTCTATGGCCGTTTGAACCATGCCGTTTGCAGCCAGAGCCTGTCCCAGCGTCACACGGGGCTCAGGGTCCAGATGCCTGCTTACAAGCCGTTTTAGAACAGGCCTTGAGATCCCATGTGCCCCTTTTCGACCTCTGAAGGGACTTCTCTTTTTTTTATATTTCCTTAACAGCTCAAGCCCGGCGGCAGCTTCTCCAAGATTACCCGAACAGTAGATCAGGTCGTCAGGCTGTGCACGACCACGGCTCAGCCATTTACCCTTTATTACTTCTCCAATCAAGGTGAGGCTGAGTGAGAGCCGGTCCGGGGCACTTACAGTATCTCCTCCGACCAGGCTTACTCCATATTCGGATAGTCGTGATAGCAGTCCTTTAGAGAAACTGTCCCAAAACCTGTCAGTCAGTCCTGGACGCACAGCCAGGTTTAAAAAGGCCCAGCGGGGATTTCCCCCCATAGCCCCTGCATCGCTCAAATTAACCGCCGCTGTCTTTCTACCAAGATGCCATGGATCAAAATAGTCAAGGTCAAAGTGAATTGACTCAACAAGTGTATCAGTGGTAATTATTAGATAGCGATCAGGACTTGGGGCTACCACGGCGCAGTCATCGCCTATGCCCACCAATACAGAGGGATCCTTTATTGATGCTCCTGCAAGACGTTGTATTTTAGCGATAAGATCTCTTTCCATTTGTTTTTCTTTGACTATCCAAGCCTTTTGCTGAACTTATGGATTTTGTTCGATGGATCCTACTATTTCCAAACTGTTGAAAAAATAGGCTATCTCTGTGGCAGCGGTCTCAGGGGCATCGGAGCCATGTACGATGTTTTTTTCAATGTCTGTGGCAAAATCAGCCCTTATAGTCCCGGGCTTTGCTTCTTTGTAGTTTGTGGCACCCATGAGCTCCCGGTTGTGCTGGATTACGTCTTCACCCTCAAGGACCATAATTAATATTGGTCCGGAGGACATGAAATCAGTGAGGCTTTGGAAAAAAGGTCTCTCTCTATGAACTGCATAGAAGCCTTCTGCTTCCTTCTTGCTTAAGTATATCATTTTCATGGCAGCTATCCGAAACCCAGCACCTTCAAAGCGTTTGATGACATCCCCGATAAGGCCCCTGGACACGCCGTCCGGCTTGATGATAGATAATGTACGTTCCATTCTGATAAGATCTCCTTTTTTAGCTTATTTAGATTTTAGATCTTTGTCTGTAGTAAAAAAACAAGTACAAGGCAAATATTGTTAGCTCACTTTTTACTGTATTCACTTATGATTTCTTGACTTCAATTTTTACTTTTATTAAATTGGCCGCCTACGGCGGGACTTCTTTGACAGGATGAACATGATTTACATGATTTACATTTATCCTGACTATCCTGTTGATCCTGTCAAAAAAATTGGAATTCCTATACTATTAAATTAAATTATTTCAGCGTTCCCCTTGCGCGAGAGTGGCGGAAATGGTAGACGCACTGGACTTAGGATCCAGCGGGCTTACACCTATGCGAGTTCGACTCTCGCCTCTCGCACCAGAGAACTTGTTTTTTAAAATAGCACTGTATGTTTGCCATTTGCCCTTGACGGGAGCTTTTCTCCTTTATTTTTCTCTTTAAAGATATTAAATAAATGAACTAGGCATCCTTCATTCGCCGGTTTACACTTATTCCCAAAAAAGGTGTATTATAGAATCGAATGCTGGATGCCGAAACTGGAAATTAGAAATTAGAAATTAGAGCTGAAGCTGATCAATCTATTTTTTATCCAATTTTCAATTTTCAATTTCTAATTTCACTGCCGAAGCACAGGATGAACAAAGTGTAAACTACTTTTGGCTTGCCATGAAGGATGTCATGAATCACTTGCAAAATTTCATCTGTTGTTTCTTTTGGAACAGGATTTGGAGTTTTGTGAGCGACTCATATTCAAATAATTGAACTTGTAAAGAAAGGTAAGAAGTTAATGAAGGTTACAGTCGAAGACATAGGTCCTATTCAGAAACGTCTCTCAGTAGAGATACCCGCTGACGTGGTATCTAAGGAGTTTGACAGCGCATACAACCAACTGAAAAAGGGAGCAGATATTAAAGGTTTCAGAAAGGGCAAGGCACCTCGCAGCATACTGGAGCGTCACTACGGTCCACAGGTGGAAAGTGAGGTGCTTGAGAAGCTTATTAAACAGAGCCTGCCCGATGCCCTTAAGGAGGCAAACGTGGAGCTGGTACTTGATCCCCATTTGGATTCAACCTCTCCCCTAAAGGCCGCCGAAGTTTTTTCTTATTCAGCCCTTTTGGACCTCTGGCCTGAGTTCGAAGTGCCAAAATATAAAGGCCTTGAACTGGAAGAGCCCCTGGTAGAGGTAAGTGAAGAGGAGACTCAGGAGCAACTTGAGGCACTACTACGCCATTTTGCAACAGTAGAGTCTGTGGGAGAAGACCGTCCTGTGGAAAAGGGAGATCTTGCAATAATTGATTATGTGGGGGAGATAGATGGTGAGCCTGTGGATGGCCTTTCGGAAGAAAATTACTATCTGGAAGTTGGCGCCGGCTATTTCAATTCCGTGTTTGAGGAACAACTGCCGGGAATGACTAAAGGTCCTGAGAAGTCTATTGAGGTCAGCTATCCTGAGGACGCTTTAAACGCAAAGGTTGCCGGCAAAACTGTCCAATTCAAGGTGGTGTTAAAAGACATAAAAAAGCGCGTATCGCCCGAGTTGAACGACGATTTTGCAAAACAGATCGGAGCAAACATCAAGACCGTTGAAGAATTGAGGGAACGTCTGCGTAAGCAGTTGGAGACAGACAAGCAGAAGGCCGCGAAAAGCAGTCTGAGACAGCAATTCCTGGAACAATTGAGGGAACAGGTGGATTTCCCCATACCTGAGAGACTGGTTGATGCCAAGCTCACACAAATGGTGGATAACGTGATAGGTCATCTCCAGGAACGGGGTATGGATCTTGAGAGGGCCGGGATGTCGGAGGACCGGCTCCGCGCGAAGATGCGGGAAGACGCTGTTAGCCAAGTGAAGACCGAGATTATTTTGGACAAGATTGCCGAAGCAGAAGACATTGCCGTGGACCATGACGAGGTTTCCGAATATGCTAAGTACGCGGAAAGCCAATCCCAACAGCTAGGTGTGGACAAGAAGCAGTTACAGGCCGCAATGGTGCAGAACGTTCTTCCCAAGTTGCGTGCAAAAAAGACCGTGGATTTTCTTTTGAAACAGGCAGTTGTAAAACCGGCCTCCCAGGAGGTTGATTAAATGCCGCTTATACCTATTGTTATAGAACAGAGTCCCAGGGGCGAGAGGGCCTACGATATATATTCGCGCCTCCTTAAAGAGCGCATAGTATTCCTGGGGGGCGTAGTCGATGATGAAATAGCCAACCTTATTATAGCCCAGTTTCTTTTTCTGGAAGCGGAAGACCCCAAAAGGGACATAACACTTTACATAAACTCACCCGGTGGGATAGTTACGGCGGGTTTAGCTATTTATGACACCATGCAATATATCAGACCCGATGTAAGCACACTTTGCCTTGGCCAGGCGGCCAGTATGGGCGCGATGCTTCTTGCTGCAGGCGCTAAAGGTAAACGTTATACCCTTCCCAACGCAAGAATCCTGATCCATCAGCCCATGGGGGGATTTCATGGCCAGGCAACAGATATTGATATCCATGCCAGAGAGATCTTGAGGCTGCGTCAGAAATTAGATGAGATTCTTGCGGCCCACACCGGTCAGCCTCTTGAAAAGATTCAGGAGGATACTGAGAGAGATTTTTTTATGAGTGGAGAAGAGGCCGGGGAGTATGGCCTTATAGATGAGGTCATTGCAAGACGTGATATCACTCCCCAGGAGGATAAGCCGAATGGCTAGGACGAAAGATTTTGAAAACCAGGGAAATTTACATTGCTCATTCTGTGGAAAGGGCCAGGAAGAGGTAAAAAAGCTTATAGCCGGACCGAGTGTATACATTTGTGATGAATGTATAGAACTCTGCAATGATATAATAGCCGAGGAATATGACGGGGAAGACGAGGCTGGCAGTGCAGAGAACAAGATCCTCAAACCCGCTGAAATAAAGGCCCTTTTGGACGAGTATGTTATTGGCCAGGAGATGGCCAAGAAGATCCTCTCTGTTGCTGTACACAACCATTACAAACGCATCGACTCCGGGGTCAATATGGAGGATGTGGAGCTCCAGAAAAGCAACATCATACTCATTGGGCCAACCGGCAGTGGAAAGACCCTTTTAGCTCAGGTTCTGGCCAAGATCCTTAATGTACCATTCACACTGGCAGACGCCACTACACTGACAGAGGCAGGCTATGTAGGGGAGGATGTGGAAAATATTATACTGAACCTCTTGCAGGCATCTGACTACGATGTGGAACTTGCAAGCCGTGGAATCGTGTATATAGACGAGATCGATAAAATCGCAAGAAAGTCAGACAGCGCCTCCATTACAAGAGACGTGTCAGGAGAGGGCGTTCAGCAAGCACTTCTGAAGATCATAGAAGGTACCATGGCCAATGTGCCCCCAAAGGGCGGGCGCAAACATCCCCAGCAGGACTTTGTTAAGATTGATACTACTAATATACTATTTATATGCGGTGGTGCTTTTGTAGGCCTGGATTCCATTGTTAAGACAAGAATGGGCAAGTTCTCCATAGGTTTTGGCGCGGATGTTCAGGGCGCACGAGATCTTTCGTTGGGTGAGATTCTCAAGGAGCTGCAGCCGGAAGACCTTATAAAATATGGGCTGATCCCAGAGTTCGTTGGCAGAATTCCTGTTGTTGCGACCCTGGAGGAACTGGATAAAGATGACTTGGTGAAGATCCTCCGTGAGCCCAGAAACGCTTTAGTGAAGCAGTTCCAGAAGCTTTTTGCAATGGATGATGTTGATCTCCACTTTACCGATGGGGCAATAAAGGCAATTGCTCAGGAGGCGACAAAGAGAAAGACAGGGGCCCGGGGGCTACGGGCTATTCTGGAGCAGGCCATGTTGAATGTGATGTATGAGCTCCCATCCAGGGAAGGTGTTAAGGAGTGCGTGATAAGTGAGGATGTAATCCTCAATAAGTCAGAGCCTATACTTCTCTACGAACCCCAGGCCAAGGCATCATAGCGAGTTATGACCTATGAGTGAAAAAAAGAAAAATTTAACGGTTTCACTTTTACCCCTTCGCGATATCGTCCTTTTCCCGCATATGGTGGCCCCTCTTTTTGTCGGGCGCGATAAGTCAGTAGAGGCCATAGAGCAGGCCATGTCTTTGGAGCAGGAGATATTATTAGCTGCCCAAAAGAATGCCAAGGTGGATGATCCCAAGGAGAGGGACATCTATCGGATAGGGACCCTGGGCACAATACTCCAGTTGCTTCGTCTGCCTGATGGTACGGTCAAGGCCCTGATAGAGGGCAAACGACGGGCCGAGATCAAACATTACGTTCCCAATCAGGAATATTTTGTGGTGGAGGTAGAGCCCTTGCTGCAGATATCAGACCGCTCGCCTGAGATAGAGGCCCTTATACGAGTCACGGTTAGTGCCTTTGAGGAGTATGCAAAATATTACAAGAAGATCCCCTCTGAAGTGGCTCTTTCTATTTTTTCCATAACAGATCCCTCCCGATTGGCAGATACCATTGCTTCCCACATACCGTTGAAGGTCCATGATAAACAGTCCCTGCTGGAGCAGATCCATCCCGGCAGACGCCTTGAGCGGCTTTATGAGCTCATGCGTTCTGAGATCCAAGTCGTTCGGATGGAACAGCGGGTGAAAGAGCGCGTTAAGAAGCAGATGGAAAAAAACCAGAAAGACTATTATCTCAATGAGCAGATCCGGGCCATTCAAAAGGAGATGGGCCAGAAAGAAGACTCTCAAACCGATCTGAAAGATCTTGAGCGCCGCATAAAACGCAAGCGTCTCTCCAGGGAGGCAGCGGCCGGGATCAGGCGGGAATTCAAGAAGCTTAAGATGATGGCTCCCTTGTCTGCCGAGGCCACTGTGGTGAGGAATTATATAGATTGGATACTAGTGCTGCCTTGGTTTGAGAAGACCAGGGACAAACACGACATAGCTGAAGCAGAGCGAATCCTCAGCGAAGATCACTATGGCCTGGAAAAACCCAAGGAGAGGATTCTGGAATATCTGGCTGTTCAGAGCCTGGTTAAAAAAATGAAGGGGCCGATCCTGTGTCTGGTCGGACCTCCCGGCGTTGGGAAAACCTCACTTGCGAGATCCGTGGCCCGTGCCCTGGGGAGAAATTTTGTGCGCCTTTCCCTTGGAGGTGTGAGGGATGAGTCGGAAATCCGCGGCCACCGGCGGACATATATTGGCGCAATGCCTGGAAAAATCATTCAGTCGCTCAGAAAAGCCAAGTCCAACAACCCTGTGTTTTGCATAGATGAGGTGGATAAGATGAGTTCAGATTTCCGTGGAGATCCTGCATCTGCCCTCCTGGAGGTCCTGGACCCAGAGCAAAACTTTGCTTTTAATGATCATTATTTGGATCTGGATTATGATCTTTCCCAGGTGATGTTTATCACGACTGCAAATGCCCTCCATACCATCCCGCTGCCCCTCCAGGACAGAATGGAAATCATAGAACTCCCCGGATATACCGAGGAGGAAAAACTGGAGATAGCAAATGGTTACTTGCTCCCGAGGCAGCTTGAAGCCCATGGTCTGAAGCCTGAACGGCTCCAGATAAGTAATGGAGCCATCTTAGATATAATTCGTTCTTACACCAGAGAGGCCGGTGTCAGAAACCTCGAGCGTTTTTTGGCTTCAATCTGCCGCAAGGCGGCTATGGAAGTAGTACGCAATCGAGAGAAGAACCAGATAATCAAAGTTAACCAGTCGTCTCTTAATAAGCACCTCGGCGTTCCACGTTATCGTTTTGGACAGACAGAGGAGAACGCACAGACAGGTGTGGCTACAGGTCTTGCCTGGGCCGAAACCGGAGGGTCCCTGCTTCAGATAGAAGCCGTCATCATGCCAGGAAAGGGTAAGCTGACCATTACAGGGAAGCTGGGAGATGTCATGCAGGAATCTGCCCATGCAGCTATGAGTTATGTACGTTCAAGGGCTCATGAGTTCAGGCTGCCCTGGGATTTTTATCAAAAAGTTGATATTCACGTACATGTACCCGAGGGCGGCATACCTAAAGATGGCCCATCGGCGGGTATCACCATTGCCACAGCAATAGCGTCCGCCCTGTTAAAGATTCCTGCCAAGCACAATGTGGCCATGACAGGGGAGATCACTTTGAGGGGCAGGATACTCCCGATAGGTGGTCTTAAAGAGAAACTCCTTGCTGCGAGACGCGGTGGTATTGAACATGTTCTAATGCCAAAGGAAAATGAGAGAGAATTAAAAGAAATTCCTGCCAAGGTGACGCGCGCTATTCATATCCAGTCGATTGAGCATATGGATGACGTGTTAAAATATGCCCTTGTCCTTGAAGATCCGGATAGCCTGTTTGCGGGCGGACCAAGTCCCTCAGAGACGCCATGTTGGTTTACAGAGCAGGAGCAGCAGCCTGAGATTCATGCACCTCATTAGTTTTGCGAATGATTCTTCTGATTAAACTTTTTCGTCTTAGGTATCGATAAGCTTGCCAAGTGGGTAGAGCTTCGGAGGAATTCATTTTCAAGGGAGGTAGTATAAATGTTAAAAAGTATTTTTGGATCTGTTTTTCTGGTTCTTTTCCTATTCATTTCTGCCTTTGCGGCAATAAATCTTAATACTGCGGATGAGGCCGCTCTTGAATCCATAAGCGGAATCGGCCCGGCCAAGGCAAGCGCCATAATAAAATACAGAGATGAGCATGGTTCATTTAAGAGTGTGGATGAACTTCTGAACGTTAAGGGTGTAGGGCCGAAAATGCTTGATAATATCAAGGAGCAGGTGGAAATTACAAAGTAGGTCGTTGTCCATCCGAGATTCTCAGGCACCTAAAAACTGAAAGTTCTTTCCGAGTAATGCTCTGCCCGCTAATTTATTGGAAATTAAAATCGGAGGACGATAAGTGAACCGAGAATGGTTTGCGATCAGAACTCAGCCAAGAAAAGAGCAGATTGCAAGGAAACATTACGAACAACAGGATTTTATTGTCTATTTGCCTCTTATTCTCACAATTCGACGGCACGCGCGCAGGATTGACAAGGTCCCTCGTCCCTTATTTCCTGGTTACGTTTTTTTGCATCTATCTATAGAAGATCGCAGGTGGAATACTATTAGGAGTACTATCGGGGCAACCGGTCCTGTTCGATTCGGTGAGTATTATCCGCCCGTGCCGGACTGGGTTATTGAAGGCCTGCGCGTCCGTGAGGATGAAAGCGGTCTTATTTCTCTTGGATCTCAGGGGTCCACATTCAAGCCGGGTGATAGAGTATCTGTGGTTCTAGAAAATTTGGAATATCTTGAGGGGATTTTTCAGGCAGCCAGGGGGGACGACAGGGCACTGATACTTATGGAGATACTCCACCGGCAGGTATCCACCCTGGTGCCGATGTGGGCGTTGAAGGCTGCTTAAATGGTATTGGATGATGGGCTGCGGCGCAGTCTTTTCAGAGTTCTCCAGACTGATCCCCTGATGAGTCAGCGTGCCATGGCAAAGGC
>JAUWHV010000142.1 GCA_030605675.1 Deltaproteobacteria bacterium
CCGCAAGGGCCAGTTCTCCAATCACAGGGATATTGGACCTGCGTGCTGCCTCAAGGGCAGGAATGTCAGGTGGAACACCAGGGCTGACCACTACCAGGTCGGATGAAAGACAGGTCTCTACCTTATGTTTTTTTGTCTCCATTCCGACTCCATTTTTGTCACACCAGCCTGCCAGGCCCTTAGGCCACTTATTCAGGGGATTTAAGTCACTGCATATGACTTGTGCCCCTTGAGAGACGATCCATCCGGCAACTGCCCGGCCGGATACCCCCATGCCCAGTATTGTTACTTTTTTGTCCTTCAGTTCCACTCAATCACCAAATCAGTAATTCATTAGCCACAGACCCACACAGACACACACGGACAAATACAGGCACTTCAATCACCAAATCACTAAATCACCAAATCTCTCGATCCCTCAATTTCTCAATCCCTCAATCCCTTCCCTATCTCAGCTTGAGCGTGCTGATTGCTACCAGCCCCAGCAATATAGAAATTATCCAGAATCTCACAATGACCTTTGGCTCTTTCCATCCCTTAAGCTCAAAGTGATGATGGATGGGAGCCATACGGAAGATCCTCTTGCCTCCTGTTGTTTTGAAGTAAAAGACCTGAAGAATTACGGATAATGCCTCAACTACGAAGATTCCACCTACAATTACAAGCAGCATTTCCTGCTTTGAGAGAACGGCTACTGCCCCCAGGGCACCGCCGGCAGCAAGGGAGCCCACATCTCCCATAAAAATCTCTGCAGGATAGGTGTTATACCAGAGGAAACCCAAACCGGCCCCTACCATTGCGCCACAAAACACTGCAAGCTCTCCTGCGCCGGGAACCGAAGGAATCTGGAGGTACTGGGCAAGAGTCGAGTGGCCGGCCAGGTATGTAAACAGGGCGTAGACTGCTGCAGCTATTATGAAAGGGCCGGTAGCAAGTCCGTCCAGACCGTCGGTCAGATTAACGGCATTGGAGGTCCCAACGACCACAAACAGGGCGAAAAGACCGTACATAATTCCAAGATCAGGCTGAAAGTTCTTAAAAAACGGGATACTAAGATGGGTATCCCACTCACCATGTGCGGCAATTATCCACGCGGCTAAAAGTACAAAGACTGTCTGCCAGACGAGCTTCCATCTGCCGGACAGGCCGGTGCTGTTCTGTTTTCTGATCTTCAGCAGGTCGTCTGCAAGGCCTATTGTGCCGTAACCGACAAGAATTAAAATGCTTATCCATACGTAAAGATTCCTGAGGTCGGCCCACAGTAGTGTGGCGATCAGGATGGATCCAATGATCAATATGCCCCCCATGCTTGGTGTTCCGGCTTTTGCATGATGATTTGCCGGCCCGTCGTCCCTGATGATCTGGCCCATCTGCATTGCACACATGCGTCTTATAAACCAAGGCCCGAGAAACAATATTATTGAGAGGGCAGTAACAGCTGCATATATTGTTCTGAATGTGATATAGCGAAAAACATTAAATACAGGCCACATGTCGTGGAGGGGATATAGCAGATGAAAGAGCATAGGCCTATCCCTCTCCCAGATGCTTGATAAGGGCATCTACTGCTTTCTCAAGGCCTATGGCCCGCGATCCCTTTACAAGTGTGGTTGCCGGAGAAGGCATGCAGTCAAGGGCGGCTGATTCTATCCAGGAAAGCAAATTCTCCGTGTTGGGGAAGATACGAATAGCCTTTTGCGAAATACCGGCCTTTTGGGCGGTTTTGGAAACAGCATCCGCGAATTGGCCTACGAAGATCAGAAGATCAACCCCCGTATTTGCTGCAAGTCGTCCAAGATCCTGATGGAAGTCGTAGGCCGCATCTCCGAGTTCCAGCATATCTCCCAGGATTGCTATCTTTTTTTCGCCTTTGCTCCAAAGATCAAGAGTCTCAAGAGCCGCTCTCATTGAGGCCGGGTTTGCATTATAAGAATCGTCTATCAGCCTCGATTCAGGTCCAAGATTTTTCAGAAAAAGGCGGCCAGGAACCGGTTTTACTTCCTCCAACCCTTGCTTGATCCGGGCCGGTGTCAGCCCTACTGCATGGCCTGTAGCTGCGGCTGCAACGGCATTTTGCACGTTCGCCCTTCCTATAAGTGGAAGATCAACAGAGAGCCTGCTTCCGGCAATATCCAGATCCAGCAGAGTGCCATGCTCGCCCGGGGTCCAGGACAGGCAGGTGATTTGGTGATTTGGTGATTTGGTGATTTGGTGATTTGAAGATGCCGGGGCCTTTTGTTCCATGGAATAGCCCACTACCTGACACGTTAGATCTTTGGCCCCTTCCATCACCAGGGGGTCGTCAAGGTTCACCACTGCCACACCTGTTTGGGGAAGGGCTCTCCAGAGTTCCCATTTTTCCCCGGCTACTTGCTTTATGTCCCCCAGGCCGACAAGGTGGGCAGGCTGTATGGTAGTAATAAGGCCCACTTGTGGCTTGGCAATTTCACACAGCCGGTGTATTTCTCCCGGTTGGTTCGTTCCCATTTCCAGCACTGCCCAGGAATCATCGGATTTGGCTGAAAGCAGGCTGAGTGGGAGTCCGATAAGGTTGTTAAAATTCCCAGGGGTTTTAGCCACTTTCCATTTTTTCCCCAGGATGGAGAAAATCAGTTCTTTTGTAGTGGTCTTGCCGCAACTGCCCGTAATGCCGACCACCTTGATTCCAAGGTGTTCCTTATACCATGCTGCGAAATCTCCCAGGGCCTTCAATGAATCCTGGACTTTCAACAGGACTGGACGCCGGCGAAGGTCGAAATTCGTATGTCGAAAGTCAAAGGTCGAACTGACTACTGCACCAATGCCCCCCTTTTTTATAGCGTCCAGGACAAAATCATGACCATTGAAACGTTCCCCTGAAAGTGCCCAGAAGATATTCCCTTTTCTTACTGATCTGGAATCTGTTGATATGCCATGGATTGCTGTATCCGGGTCACCAGAAAGGACCCTGGCTCCAATAGCCGTTGCCACCTGAAAAGCCTTTAATCGAAACCCTTGCTCCTCAAGACCCTCTACCTTTGATCTTCTACCTTCTACCTTCCACCTTCCACCTTCTACCTTCAACCTTCCAACTTCAACCTTTGCCCCAAAGGCCTCTTTCAATATTTCCCTATCATCAAAGGCAAATTGTTCGTTGCCAATTATCTGGTAGGTTTCGTGGCCTTTTCCGGCCACGAGCAGACAGGCACCGGACCGCGCTTTTTCTGCTGCCCACAAAATAGCGTCTTTTCTGTCCGGAAGTACCTTCACTTCAGCCTTGGTTGCAGAGTGATGGGGAGGAAGGTCTCTGAGGCCGCTTAACATCTGATCAAGTATGGCAAGAGGGTCTTCAGTGCGGGGATTGTCCGAGGTCAGCACAACAATATCTGCCAGTGAAGCAGATGCCTGCGCCATGAGAGGACGCTTGCCCCTGTCTCTGTCTCCTCCACAGCCGATCACGCAAATCAGAGGTTTGGGCCCCAATCTGATAAGGGTGTTCAGGACACTTTCAAGGGCGTCAGGTGTGTGGGCATAGTCAACAAGGGCGGTCACTCCCTGGGGAGTATGCACAGGATCGAGTCTTCCCGGGATACGCATTATTGATTCTATGCCGGTCTGAATATGATCGGGATCTATTCCAAGGGCGATTGAAGTCGCTACTGCTGTAAGGATATTGTATAGATTGTGCAAACCTATAAGCTTGGATTTAATAGAAACAGGCCCTTTGGGCGTGGCAAGCTTACCTGTTATTCCATCAATATTGATTGACTGGAATTCAGGTCTTACCTCGGCCTCAGGACTAAGGCCATAACTGATCTTTTTCCCTTGTACTATCTCCCATAGGCGCCTTCCATACAAGTCATCAATGTTGATAATTGCCGCATCAGAGGGGTACTCTAAAAACAATTTTACCTTGGCCCGGAAGTATTGTTCCATGTCTTGATGGTAATCCAGGTGATCGCGGCCCAGATTGGTAAAAACAGACGCTGCGAAACAACATCCTGAGATCCTCTGCTGGTCAAGGGCGTGGGAAGATACCTCTAAGGCCACCGCCTTTGCCCCTTGTTTCAACATGTCGGCCAGGATCTCCTGCAGTTTTATAGCATCGGGGGTAGTGAGTTCAGAAGGTACCTCCATGCCACAATGTCTCTGGTTTACAGTCCCGATTACACCAGGATTCAGCCCGGCTTTGCTGAAAATGCCTTCCAGGAGGTATGTGATCGTAGTCTTACCATTAGTGCCTGTAATGGCTATAAGGGCCATTTTTTCACTGGGATTTCCATAAAAGGCACTTGCCAGAAGACCGGTTGAAAGCCTGGGGTCGTCCACTCCTATAACAGGAAGTGCCCCGGGAACGGTCTTGACATAACGATGGACATCTTGGCTTGGCATTAACAGGGCAGAGGCTCCTTTCACCACGGCATCATTGATAAATTGTCTTCCATCAAATTCCGTGCCGGGAATTGCAACAAATATGTATCCCTGCTTTACCTGTCTGGAGTCTGTGGATATGCCCCTGATTTTTACGTCATCCAGCTCAGGTGATATAGAAACAGCAGGTCTCAGCACTTCTAACATATCCCGCAATGTCCTTTCATACAGTGTATTACCAAACATCACTTGCAGGTTATACTGCAGACCTTCACACCCTTAAGAGGTATTCCCGATCTTGGTTTCTGTGCGATCACAGTCCCCACACCTTTGAGTTTGGTGGAAATGCCTATGGATTGCAGAATATCCAAGGCCTGTCTTACGGATTTTCCCTTAAGATTTGGCATCCTGGAGAGTTCTCTCTCGGTCTCTTGGCTTTTTACTGTTAGCCATTCGCCTTTCAATGGTATCTGTGCCGCCTGTTTTGTTACTATTAGTGCTCGCCCTAAAGTGCCCCGGCGTTCACGAGGGTCAATTTTTACACCGTCGAGCAAAACAATATAACTTACTTTGGGTGATTTGTCGGGCCAGAATCCCAGGGCAGTGACCTGGGCTGGAAATTGGGTGGATATTTGATCAGACTGTTCATTCCACCTGATGCTCGCAAGAGAAGGCCCTCCCCTGACTGCGAGGTTTTTCCTCAATTTTAGTATAAGCTCTTCTGTTAACCATGGGATTTTGGCCTGCCTTTGATTCTTCACAGAAGACTCGGATGTCAAGAACTCTTTAGGGCTTTGTAGGGCCACGTGTGGTGTCACCAATATAGTCCGATTTATCAGGGCGGAGAAGGCCATGAGAATCTGGATCGGACTGGCTGTGATACCCTGGTGGAAGAAGCAATTCTGTGACCTCGGCAGGGCTGAAGACAGGCTGCCTTGGCCTTCACCCGGAAGGTCAATACCTGTAGACTGACCAAATCCCAGACCCCAGAGATCTTTTGACAGGCCGTCATAAGAGACAAAATCTTTCAGCTCCTGTTCAGTCCATGGACTCCACAGGACCAGACCTTTACCCAAAGTCTCCCATTTCCACTTGTGGGCCATTTTGTCCAAAGACTTGATTTCTGATTTTGAAAGCTCACTTTGTTCAAACATCCAGTTTAAGAGAGGCGCAAGGACCATCAAGTCAACATTATCTTGCAGAGAGTAATTTGTAATGTTTGTTGCAGGTAGTTCCCAAAAACGTTCCGGGTCCCAGGAAGGCTTGCTGGCAAGGGCAAGGATCTCACCGTTTTCAACACTCATTATGACAAGACAGCCTTTATCGGCCTTAAGTCTTTTCATCTGCCTGCCAAGCTCTTTTTCCGCTGATGCCTGAATATTTTTTTCAAGGGTAAGCGTAAGCTCCTGTCCACCTGCGTGAATTTGTGACACATTAGTGTGGCTTAAAAGGCTGTCATATGTGTATTCAATTCCCTCAAGGCCCCTGCCGCCGTGATCGACAAACCCCAAAACCGGAGAAGCCAGTGAACCGCAAGGATAGACCCTTTTATATTTTTCCAGTATTTCTATTCCCTTAAGCCGCATGTCTTTTAGCTTCAGGCCTTGTTCTGCGGAAATGCCGTCCTTTAGACAGATAACGCCCTGTTTTTCTGCCAGCAGACCTGTCATGGCCTGAGGATCAAGGCCAAGGATTTTTGATACCCGTGGTGCCCAATCATCAACTTGCGGCAACTTGGAAGGCCTTGCTAAGACAGAGATTGTCTTTTGGCTTACGGCGAATATCGCTCCTGCCCTGTCAAGAATTATGCCCCTGCACAGGGGGCTTTGCTGGGAATAGTAGTTACGGCTCCGTTGTTGAGAAAGCCTGGACGAATCAATGTCATCTTCGCTATTGACATTGTTGCTCTGCCAAAAGCAACCAACAAACGATGTGGCAATGATCAAAAGACCTACCAGGCCGAAAAGAAACAAAATTCTCTTATCTTTACAAGCAAAACTCATTCTGATCTCTATCAGTTAAATTGAGCTATTAGCTGTTAGCTATTAGCGTTTAGCTTTGAAAAATCCTGGCATTACGTTAATTAGAAATAACACCCAATGGGTTCACCCTGTTGAATCCTCAAGGGGGGCAGCGAAGCTGCATTCAGCAAGGTAAAAGTTTGTAATAGTAAAACATCCTGCTTGTTAGGGCGGCAGACCGATAATCATTTAACTAATAGCTAACCGCTAAAGGCTAATAGCTCAAATTAGGTATCAGTTAAGGGATATTGTCTGCCTGTCAGTGGGTGGGTGAAGTCCCATTTTTTTCCCCAATTTTTCCATACGGCTGCGTGCTTTGAGCCGGTCCATTTGAGTGCTGAAATCCTGATATTGAGCACTGAGACGGCCTTCCTCTATCTGAAGGAACTCTATGTCCTTTGCTATTTTCCGGGTCTCGTGAGTGGTCCAGAACCCCAGGATTAATAAGGCGGCCAGAGCAAATATGGGCGCGATGGTCTTTTGACGGGTTATATTGAGTACTTTTGAGAAAGAAAGGCTGCTGCCGGTGTTGTTTTTCTGTGACATCGGAACATATGAACGTCTCTGGGGTATTCTAATCGTTGCTGATCGAGGAATCATTTTTCTCCCTCCTAAAGCGGGTTTTGCAAGAAGTTCATCATACTAATTTAACGTCTCGGAAATTCTACAACTCATTATTCCAACATTCCAATTGGGGCGAAGCCCCTAAGTTCAACTGAGTCGCGCCGGGCTCCACACATTGAGCAATTCTCAACTTGGCACTTCTGGCCCTGGGATTACTGTGCATTTCTTCAGGGCCTGGTACCAGGGGTTTTTTAGTTAAGGGTTTCAATCTGTCATCTTCTCTGAAAGCGATTTTTACCAGACGGTCCTCCAGGGAATGAAAAGAGATAATACACAATCGTCCTCCTGGTCTCAGGCAAGACGGGAGTGAGTCAAGG
>JAUWHV010000015.1 GCA_030605675.1 Deltaproteobacteria bacterium
CTGAACCCTGAACCTTTGAACCTTTACAGAAAGGTAACCCTGAACGGTTCACCCTGTTAAATAGGGTTCCCTTCGGGAAATTTAACAAGGTGAACTCTGAACCTGTAAACAGAGAGGTTTTGGCTATTATAGGGAGTGTCCCCCGCAGGTGGGGGCGTATGGACCTGCTTAGCCGTATGGCTGTAGTAGCGGTCGGACGTGCTCTCTGTGATTCCGGTCTTTTGGATATGAAAACCAACAAACTGCGCAGCGCCGATATAGTGGGGCTTATTTCCGTGACCAGGTGGGGATCATTAATAACTGACCTTGCCTTCTGTGAAACACTGGGTCAAGGCCCGGAGCTGGCAAGCCCTACCGTTTTCAGCTACACCCTGCCGAATATTGCGATTGCTGAAGCCGCCGGACATTTTGGACTGACAGGTCCTGTCTACTCGATCTTTGCAGAGCATGACCTTATGGAAAAAGTCGAACAAGAAGCTATTCTCTGGTTATCCAACCATCCGGAAATCTCTGCCATGGTGGCAGGCCGACTGGATATTCCTCCTTCTTATGCTGAAGAAAAAGCACCTGTTGCGGAATTCCATATTGTGAACGGGAAATGCCGCATCTGACCCTTATCTATCCAGCTTGGCCCAAATTGCCGGAGCAGACAGAGTTTCATCTACCCCCGCATGGGCCGGTATGCCTGGCTGCATCCATACCGGAAGAGTACAATATTTGTTTTATAGATGAAAATGTGGATACTCTGGACCTGGAGGCCGGGACAGATCTGGTGCTTTTGTCCATAATGCTGACCTGCCAATTGCCCAGAGGGTTTGAAATCGCTGCCAGGTACAGGGAAAGAGGTGTTAGGGTTATTGCAGGCGGTATCAGCGCCATGCTTCATGCTGAAGAGGTTGCTGAACATGTTGACAGTCTTTTTCTGGGAGAGGTTGAAGATGGACGTCTTGCCAAAGTCCTTGCCGACTGGAAAAAAGGATGTCTGAAACCGGTCTATGACTATTTCCTCGACCATCCTCCGATTAAAAGCGTAGGTCCGGCCAGACGGGAAATTCTCAACCAGGAACGTTATACGTATCGGGGCATACGGATGGTGGATCTGGTTCACGCATCCAGAGGATGCAGATTTAACTGTTTTCCATGTTCTACAGCATATCTCGGAGGCAGACAATTCCGCCCTCGCCCTATTGATACGGTAATGAAAGAAATCGATGGTATTGACAACAACCGGTTATTCCTGGTGGACAACTCTCTCGCGCAGGACAGGAAATGGGTCCTGGATCTCTTTGCTGCCTTGAAGCCTTTAAAGAAAAAGTGGATCAGCCATCCCATCCTGGACGAGGAGTACGTAATCGCTAAAGCAGCAGAGGCGGGCTGCTGGTATGTGTACCAGGCCGTCTTTGACACATCTGATGTAATTCGTAACCGTGTCCGGCGGCTGAAGGATAACGGCATTGGCGTGGAGGCGGCAGTCCTGCTGGGTACGGATAACCAGGACGAAGACTATATTAAACGCCTGCTGGATTTTCTCCTGGAGATCAATGTGGATATGGCTGAATTCAGCATCCTGACCCCTTTTCCCCATACTCCGATCACTGCGCTGTTCGAGCGGGATGATCGAATCCTCCACCGCGACTGGAAGCGCTATACCACGGCCGAGGTCTGCTTCCGGCCCAAGCACATGACCCCGGATAAGCTTCAGCAAATGTATCACTATGCATGGCGGGCTTTCTTCCAGGATATGTCGCAGTCCCTGCGTATGGCCCGTCTGTTCCAACAGGTAATCCGAAAAGAGCTGGCAGACAATACCTATGAATCCTTAAACCTTTCCCCTGATCGCCGCAAACGTATCCGTGCCAAAGGTGAAGTCCGTGGGGCTTGATTGTCTCTTAGTCGCCGACAACCAGGTGATCACACCCTACCCGGTCTATCCATTAGGCATTGCCCATCTTGCAGGGGCTTTAGAGGCCGCGGGCCACCAGCCATACCAGTTTGATCTGCTGGGCCATGGGGGTCTCAAGGCCTTGGCCCGTCGGCTTTCGGCATCACCACCTGATCTGGTTGCCCTCTCCATTCGCAACCTCGACACAGTTGACAGCACTGCACCGGACAATTTTATTCCCAAGGCCCAGGAAACCATGGCCCTGATTCGCCGCCTTTGCCGAGCTCCCGTAGTGGTAGGCGGGCCGGCTTTTTCCATCATGCCGGAGGCCATCATAGAGCTTTTCCAGGCAGACTACGGCGTGGTCGGGGAGGGAGAGATAATACTTCCATGGCTTGCAGATTGTCTGGAAAGGGGTGCCCCACCACATGAGCGCATCTTCAGGGCCAAACCAGCCGATGCACCGTGGCAACCTGTGCGGTATGATTCTTCAATTGCAGACTATTACCTGGGTTTGGGGGGCATGCTCAATGTGCAGACCAAGCGTGGATGTCCGCACCGGTGTGCCTATTGTTCCTATCCCGGTCTTGAAGGAAATCGTCTTCGACTTCGAGACCCTGAGGCCGTGGCTGATGACGTGATGCGCATTACCAGGGATATGGGTGCCCGTTATATCTTTATTACTGATGCGGTCTTCAATGACGGGCAGGATCATTGTCTTCAGGTGGCGGAGGCATTGATCCGATCCGGAAACACTACTCCATGGTGCGCCTTTTTCAGACCTCAGAATGTATCAAGAGATGCGCTCAAACTCTTCAAGCGAGCCGGACTCGTTGCCATGGAGATGGGTACTGATGCCGCTGCCGACCAAACCCTCAGTGCCCTTAACAAGGGATTTACCTTTGACGACGTCATGGCCACCAACGACCTGGCTGCCTCACTCGGCATCTCCTGCGCCCACTTTATCATATTCGGAGGCCCTGACGAAGATGATAGGACAATCAAAGAGGGATTGGCCAATCTGGAAAGACTGAAGGAATCTGTTGTATTTGCCTTTACGGGCATTCGCATCTTACCCGGCACCCCTATCTACGAACAGATCCTGAGGGAAGGTACACTGGACGCAAGCCAACCGCTCCTGGAGCCGTTTTTTTATTTTTCTCCCAAGATTCGACGTGAGAGATTGGAACACCAAATCAAGACTGCATGGGCCGGACGTATCGATCGAGTCTATCCCTGTTCGATTATGGACAAAAAAGTCCGTTACTTGCATGAACGGGGCCATGTCGGCCCTATGTGGGACATGTTGATCTCCAGACCCCGCGCAAAATGAACCCTCGTCTTCTGCACACCCTTCTGGTCATTCCTGTTTATAACCACGGCACAACACTGCGGTCCGTGGTGGAAAGGGCCTTGAATGCGGGCTGGCCGGTGCTCGTGGTTGATGACGGAAGTACGGACAGGGGACCGGACCGGATCACAGACCTCCCTTGCAGGCTTCACCGTCTTTCTCACAATCAGGGCAAAGGCTCGGCCATACTCACAGGGGCCAGGCTCGCCGCACAATGGGGCTATGACACCATTATTACTGTGGATGCGGATGGACAACTGGACCCTGAGGATGCGGCACGATTGGTTGAGACCGCAACCTCACAGGATTGGCCGGTTATTGTAGTCGGGACCAGATTGATGACCCGTGATACAGCCCCCGGGGCCAGCCTTTTTGGCCGCGCTTTTTCAAACTTTTGGGTAAGACTCGAGTGCGGTCTGGACCTGCCGGATACTCAAAGCGGTTTGCGCCTTTATCCTGTGGAATTTTTGCTCCATCTTCCAGTCCGGACCCGGCGTTATGATTTCGAGGTCGAAGTCCTGGTCCGGGCTGCATGGGCCGGTATCCCTATCCTTTCCACACCTGTCCGGGTGCATTATCCCGGCGAGGGAAAACGTATATCTCATTTCCACCAGTGGAAAGATAATCTTCGCCTGACCGTACTCCATACGCGCCTGATCCTCAGGGCACTGAATCCCTGGCCACACAGGCGTCTTGCAGGCCGGGCCACCCCGTCTGTTATGGACATGTCTCTTTTTCATCCGATTCGACTGTTCAAACAGATCTGCCAAGAGCACAGTACACCAGTCCAGCTCGGAATCGCCGCATGGATGGGGCTGTTTCTTGGGACCCTTCCCCTCATCGCCTGCCATACCATTGTCATAGTCTATGTCACACACAGGCTACATCTTAACAAGCCCGCTGCTGTTGCGGCCAGCCAGTTATGCTGCCCGCCTGTGGTCCCGGTGATATGTATTGAGACAGGCTACTTCATGCGGAACGGCCACCTGCTGCTGGAACTGTCATTGGACACCACGGTCTACCAGCTCCATCAAAGGTTGCTGGAATGGCTCATGGGCTCTCTTATCGTCGGGCCTTTCCTGGGCCTTGCCGGAGGTCTTGCTACTTACTTTGTTGTCCGCTGGTTGCGGACCCGGG
>JAUWHV010000092.1 GCA_030605675.1 Deltaproteobacteria bacterium
ATATCCCGCAGGCTGTTATTGAGGGAAAAGAAATTGTAGCCAATCCAAAAAATGCCCCTATCAATTTGTAACATAGTCATCGAATGCGGCATCATCTTCCTCATTGTCTTCACCCCCCTTGCCTTTGGCACGGTACATGTCTGGGCCTACACGGTGATGGAGCTTGTCATCCTCTTTCTTCTGCTCGTATGGTTGCTGAAGCTCATATATTTAAACCGCTCTTTTTCTGGATTTCGGCTTTCGTTAGTTAAAACGCCCTTAAACCTTCCCCTCTGCCTTTTTTTCCTGCTTGTCCTTTTCCAGATGGTTCCGTTATCCCCGTCAGTGATCGAACACATCTCGCCCAATACCTACAATCTCTATATTCAAACCGTACCCGGATACGGGGTGCAGGAGGCAGATCTTAATGCACCAGATAAAATCAGCACCAACAGACCGCTCTCCATCTACTCTCATGCTACCAGGGATGAGCTTCTCAAGATTTTTGCCTATGTTGCTGTTTTCTTTCTAATAATCAATAACATAAAGACCAGAGACCAGATGCGACGGCTTGTTCTTGCCATTATAATAACAGGGACCATTGTTGCCTTTCTGGGAATCCTGCAGATGTTAAGCGGAACCAACAAAATCTATTGGTTCTGGCTGTCAAAATACAAGATCGGCAACTATTTCGGCCCTTATGTAAACCCCAATCACTTTGCCGGCTACATGGGGATGGTAATTCCCTTAGGCATCGGCTTCTTAATTGCTCAATTACTTAATCGCTCATTTATTCCTGCGGGCAGTTGGCGTCACCGCCTCTCTGTTATTGAGTCTCACCTTTCAAAAAACAGCCTGCTCATCTTTTTAATCGTGATAATGGGATTGTCCCTGATTTTTTCTCTCTCCAGGGGAGGCATCCTATGTTTTCTGTTCTCCATGGTCTTCTTTTTTACCATTCTTGGAATAAAAAAGTCTCAAAGGAAAAAAAGGAAGATAGGCGCGGTCATCCTGGGATTGATCTTTGCTATGCTTATCTGGATAGGAATAGATCCGGTTTTAAAAGAGCTCTCAACCCTTGCGGACATCCATTTCACTTCTAATTCAAGGACCATTATTTCAAAGGATACTCTTGATATTGCAAGGGATTTCCCCTTTTTTGGTGTCGGGCTGGGGAATTTCCAGCACATTTATTCAAAATATACCACCCTGAAAACATGGGGCTATACTCATGCGCATAATGATTACATTGAAATGCTGGCAGATACAGGGTGGCCCGGGGCCATTCTATTCTTTGGAGGAATCGTATTTTTGCTCGTAAAGACGCTTCTGCTATGGCACAGAAGGAGAGATCCCTTTGTAACAGGCATAACCCTCGGGGCAGTGACCGGGGCGGTGTTTATATTGCTCCAAAACATGGTGACCTTTAACTTCCATATCCCGGCAAACGCCATGCTCTTTTTTATAATCCTCGGCCTTACAGTGGTTGTTGTTCATCCCTCTATTCCCGCACGAAACCTTTCACTCCATCCCAGGATGAAATTGGCAGTGTATCCCATAATGTGTATTCTTCTGGCAGGTCTTGCCGTTACCGTGGTCAGCGCGTACCAGGGAGAAAAATATTTCAAGCTATACAAACGCTCAACCGGCCCGATGATGATACCGCAGGACCTGATAAAATCCATTGACTGCGACCCGTCAGACGCCGCCTATCACTGTGAACTGGGGCGTTACTATGCCAAGGCCATGAGTAAATGCTGCAAGGATGGAAACTGGAAGTATGTCAAAGGCAAATGGGTCTTTGAGCCTGGGAAAGATGCTTTTGGTAATGGACTGATGGCCCTTGACTCATATTTTCAAGCAGTAATCCTTCAGCCGACCAATGCCTGGTACCATTTCAACCTTGGGTGGATAATCGAACAGTTGTGGCGCTTCTACCCTGAGACCACAGCCGGCCCGATAAGCCATTACCCTTCCATCCGCCCTGTTGACGAGTTTAACCTGGCAATCATGCTGGCTCCCGGTAATTCATATATTAAAAAGCATGCTGAAAAATATAAACCCCTACAACTCAACCGCCCGCTACGCTCAAGACCCAAAGCACGCTAAGAAAGACATTGTGACCAAAAAAAGAACGCCTTCAAGAAGCACATGCCCTTTTTTACCTTATCGGCCGTATCAGCCCGATATTTAATCAAAAATGCCATCTTCTTGATTTTTCCCTTATATTCGTGTATGGATTTACACCAATTGATTTTCAGCTTGTCCGGGAATTCGAAATTCAACGTCTTCCAAGTCATGCCCCTGTTTTTGTCATTAGAATTTTGGTAATTCGATATTCGGATTTTGTTATCCCAATGAGTTGTCTGCCTCGATAAATTTTTTTGCCATCTTGAGGGCTATTTGAAGTGCTTTTCCACCGCGCCTTTAACGGGGACAGAGCTGCCCGGTGGCGCGAGACTCAAATGAAAGAACTTCTGGCCGGGATGAGGCAGCAGATGGGGTGTTTTCAGCAGAAACAGCTATTGGTTTTACCCTGGATCTTGACATAATGATCAATTAGCGGATAGGTTTGATGATCATCAAGGATGTCTATGGTTTTAGTTAAGAGTTAAAAATTAAGAGCTAAAAGTTAAGAATTAGGAAAAGCAAATGCCTGAAGGCAAAGCAAAAAAAACCGGTTCGGTTATGGTGCTGGGCGGTGGGATCGCAGGGGTTCAGGCAACTTTGGATCTTGCCGACCTGGGTTACTATGTATATCTGGTGGAAAAAAAGGCCTCTATCGGTGGGGTCATGGCCCAGTTGGACAAGACCTTCCCTACCAATGACTGCTCGTTGTGAATACTGGCACCGAAGTTGGTTGAGGCCGGGCGGTCTCCGAACATAGAGATCCTGACAAGTGCCAGGCTGGAAACCCTGGAGGGAGAGCCGGGGCAGTTCACGGCTGGAGTGCATCAGGAGCCTCGTTTCATAGACGAGGACAAGTGTACGGCCTGTGGTACATGTACAATGTATTGCCCCATGCCGATTGTTGATCTGTACAATGAAAGACTGAATATAACCAGTGCCCCTCACATAGACTATGTCCAGGCCATTCCATCCAGCTACTACATAGATCCCAAGGCCTGCCTGAGGATAAACTATGAGACCTGTAATCTCTGTGCTCAGACATGCACTGCCCAGGCTATAGATTTCAGCCAGAAACCCAGAGAGCTGAGCTTGGACATCGGAGCTGTGGTCCTGGCCCTGGGTTTTGGCAGGACAGACCGGTCTGTTCTGGAAAAGTACGGTTATGGACGTTTCCTCGATGTGGTCACAAGCATGGAGTTTGAACGATTGACCTGCGCGTCGGGGCCGACAGAGGGCCACATAGTCCGCCTCTCCGACAAGAAGCCACTTAAAAAAATCGCATTTCTCCAGTGCGTGGGTTCAAGGGACGAGACATGCGGAAACGGTTACTGCTCCACAGTCTGCTGCATGTATGCCATAAAAGAGGCCTCTGTTGCAAAGGAACACAATCCGGATCTTGACATCGCCCTTTTCTTCATGGATGTCCGGACCCAGGGAAAAGGC
>JAUWHV010000150.1 GCA_030605675.1 Deltaproteobacteria bacterium
AAATGACCTTTTCCTCCAATAACCATACGCTTCCACAAATCTCATTTATCTGACCTCCTGTAACAATTCTGTCCGTTTCATAAGCACCTCCTAAGGCACTTATCGAAACCGGACAATTGATGTGTTATAAAAGAGGACAGTTTATTTGTTCGTAACACATACAATGATAAGAGTTGCCTTGTTGAATAATTGGCGTTAATTTAGCGAAAATCCCAAAATCAATTTTACTCCAAAACTGATGTAGCAAATTGCAGATACAGAACGTATTGTAGCCGTTCACGGCTTGAAACTTGAAATTGGAAAGTAGAAATTGGGGAAAGATGAAACAAAAGCATGAAGGCCAAATTTCCATTTTCTAATTTCAACGTTCCGTTAAGTATGTGTAGATAGAATGATGAAAGGTGTATAAGGTGCCTCGCTTTCGTCCAATTGCCTTAGTAACAGATCCAAGATACCTCGATCACGATACGGCAAATTCCCTTCATCCTGAGATTCCTGCTCGGCTGGAAGGCATACTTAAACGTCTTGAGTCCAGTCCTTTGGCACCATATTTAAAAAAGATAACCCCAAGAAAGGCTGAAATGAATAGGGTGCTGGCTGTCCATGATGAGGACTATCTATCCAGCTTTGAAGGGACCTGTATTTCCGGTCGCGAATTCTTTGGACATCCGGACAACCGTATTGGATATGATTCCTATGAAATAGCACTTCTGGCTGCAGGAGGATGTCTGAGCGGAATAGATATCATTGAAAGTGGTGAGTCGGAGCTTGTATTTTGCTGCGTTCGTCCTCCGGGACATCATGCAGAGACGGCGCAAGCGCTCGGCTTCTGTTTTCTTAATAACGTAGCTATTGCCGCCAGGTATTGGAAGGATGTCTACGGTAAAGAGAGAATCCTTATTATTGACTGGGATGCCCATCATGGAAACGGCATACAGGAAGTCTTCGACCATGATCCCGATATATTTTACATCAGCATTCACGAGCACCCCACATTTAGTTTCCCGGGGACCGGCTATGCAAACGAAACGGGGACCGGGGCAGGTGAGGGGGCAACCTTGAACATTCCTTTGCCTCCGGGTTCAGGAGATGAGGCAATCCTTAGTGCCTTGAAGGGGCGTGCAGGAGAAGCTGTCAAAGAGTTCAGGCCGGAAGCCATTATTGTGGCTGCCGGCTTTGATGCCCATGTAATGGACGACATGTCAGGCCTTGCATATACAACTAAACTCTATGGTTACCTTGGCACCTTCATGGCCTTCTGGGCAGAACGATATTGTAAAGGAAAAGTTTTGTCCATTTTGGAAGGCGGTTATCATCCTGATGCTTTGCCGGCTAGTGTGGAAGCCTATCTTGCCGGTCTTTCCGTTTGTATAGATTAGAAAGGAGCTTAGAATGTACATATTGCGTCATATGACTCCTGCCCCATTGACTGTGGAGCCGGATATCCTGATTTCCGAGGCCCGTGAAATCCTGCGCTCTAACCGTTTTCGTCACTTGCCGGTAATAGACAAAGACTGGCGCCTCGTGGGAATGGTGACAGACCGGGACATCAGGTCTGCTTACCCGTCATCCGTATTGTCCGGGGAAGATCGGAAACGCGAGTTGGAACAGGTGTCCAAGACCCCGGTCAGTGAGATCATGAGCACTGATCTCGTAAACCTCCTTCCTCATTCAACCATAGATGATGCGCTCCTGCTTTTGGAAAAGAAAAGGGTTGGGGCAATCCCTGTATTGGACGAAAAGGGTGTGATAGTGGGAATTTTCTCCGTGCGGGACTTGATGAGGGCATACAGTAGAATATTCGGACTTGCAGAGAAGGGTGGCTCACTTGTTACCATAAAAGACGATGGAGAGCCTAATGTCCTGGCAAGGATAGTCAAAACCCTTGAGCAAAAAGGAATTCCTCTTACAAGACTTAGCAGGACCAAGTTGACCGAAGATGAAAAAAGCCCTGGGATAGTGTATATCAGGGTCCAGACTTATAACATAAGTGCAGTCCATTCTGTTCTTGTTAGTGCCGGATTTGAGCTTGTGGATCCGGAACCCTTGTTGCCGAAGGACAGACACTTAAATTCCTAGCCGCTTGCAAAACTGTAAGATCTCAATAAGTCTGGGCAAATCATATTTTGCGACCAGTGACTGTTACCCAGACTTATTGAGATCTTACGCAAAACTCAAGACGCAATAAAGAGGTTTGAAGTTTCAACTGCTGTTTCAGTTTGAGCCCATGCCACCTGCTTTTTTCTGTCGTGTAGTATGCAGTTAGCCTTCTACGGAGGCTTAGCCATTCACTGTTATGCTTGATGATGTAAAATACATGGAGCTGGCCCTTGAGCAGGCCGGGGTGGCGGCCAGGCAGGGTGAGGTGCCTGTGGGCGCAGTGCTTGTTGATGAAAGGGGCCAAGTACTGGCCAAGGCCGGCAATATGCCCGTGAAACAGTGCGATCCTACGGCGCATGCCGAAATTCTGGTCTTGAGACAAGGTGCAAAAAAAGTCGGCAACTACAGGCTGACCGGCACTACTCTGTATGTTACAATAGAACCGTGTTTCATGTGTGCCGGGGCCATGGTCCTTGCCCGGATAAAGCGGCTGGTTTACGGCGCCCGGGATCCTAAGACCGGTGCGTGTGGTACGCTTTATAATATTGTTCAAGACTCAAGGTTGAACCACCGCCTGGAGGTGAGCCAGGGCATACTCGCAGATGAGTGCCGATCGCTGATCCAAGCGTTTTTTCAGAAAAGGCGTAAGTAAATTTGAGTTACGGAGAGGTACCGAAGTGGTCATAACGGGGGCGACTCGAAATCGTCTATACGCCCAAAAGGCGTAACGTGGGTTCGAATCCCACCCTCTCCGCCAGGGAATTTAGTGATTTGGTTTTTTCAGTGTAATCAATATTGACTTGGAAGGGCTCATAATAGTATAGGTATGTCGGTTCAGCGATGAGGAGCCATGGTTGGGAGTTGATATGGAGAGGTGCCCGAGAGGCCGAAGGGGCTCGACTGGAAATCGTGTGTATGCCCAAAAGGTGTACCGTGGGTTCGAATCCCACCCTCTCCGCCAAATTTTTAAAAAAATACAACAGGTTGATAGCCGGGTCCTGCGCAACGAAACCCTGCGAATCCCGCCAGGTCCGGGAGGAAGCAACGGCAGTAGGGCCCTTCGTGTGTCGCAGGGGTGCCTGGCTATCATTTTTTTTCAGAGAGCAACTTACCTTAATTCATGTCTTATTTAGTTCTTGCCAGAAAATGGCGCCCCCAGACATTTGGAGATGTAATTGGTCAGTCACACGTGACCAGGACCCTTCAAAATGCGCTAAAAAATGACTGTCTTGCCCATGCTCTGCTCTTCAGCGGGCCAAGAGGGGTCGGCAAGACTTCTGTGGCCAGAATACTGGCAAAGGCCGTGAATTGTGAGTCCGGTCCGGCTCCTGATCCATGTAATAAGTGTGGAGTGTGCAGGGAAATAACTGCCGGATCTTCTATTGACGTGCAGGAGATAGACGGTGCTTCTAACCGTGGTATTGATGAGATCCGTCAACTAAAGGAAAATATACAGTTTCTTCCAACTCGTTGCAGGCACAGGATCTATATTATCGACGAAGTACACATGCTGACCAAGGAAGCCTTTAACGCCCTTTTAAAGACCTTGGAGGAACCCCCCTCCCATGTGTACTTCATATTTGCAACCACTGAACCCGAAAAAATCCCGGCTACCATACATTCGAGGTGCCAGCATTATGAATTCCGCAGACTGGGTACTGCGGAGTTAGCGGATCACCTGGGCAAAATAGTCCAGACAGAGGGCATGGGCCTCCAGCAGGATGCAATGCTCTTGTTGGCAAGAGAGGCCGAGGGCAGCGTAAGGGACAGCCTGAGCCTTCTCGACCAGGTGGCTGCTTATGGTGCGACTTCACTGAAAGAGGTTTGTGAGGTTCTGGGTGTTGTGGGGACCCAGGTGCTCGAGGAGCTTGCCGTTGCTATCCTTGAAAGTGATGTAGCCAAGGCCCTCAGGCTTATTGACGATGTCTACAGCTTTGGGGGAAACATCCAGAAATTTACTACAGACCTGGTGTTTTTTTTCAGGAACCTTGTGGTGCTGAAAAACCTTGGTCCGGAGAGGGCAGTGACTTTGATGGACTTGAGCAGGGAAGATGTAGATGAGTTTTCTTCCGTCATTTCAAAGTATACTGCCCATAGCTTTTTTCAGGTGCTGGATGCCTTGATGAAGGGGCAGGAGGCAATATACAGGAGCACCACTCCCAAGCTCTCTCTTGAAATGCTGGTGATCCGGCTGTGTAGTATGAAAGAGGTTGTGGGGATAGATGACCTCCTGGGATAAGTAGATAAGCTTCTATCCTCAGCACGAATCGGGGAAAATTTTTCTGAAGGACCTCAGGGAGAGATAAGCGCAGCCCCTGAAACCGATTCTGTTACCCGGACGGCAAAAGAATGCAGCCCAGAGACATGGACTGATTTTGTAAATTTTGTTAAAGAACAACACCCCGTTCTTGGGTCGCTACTGGCCTGTTGCGAGGGGATCGAGACAGAGAGCAACGGGGATCGGGTCCAACTCAAGTGCCGGTCAGGTATGCAGTATGACATGCTCTGCGAAGTGGACCATCAGCAACGACTGAGAGGGCTGACGAAAAAGTTTTTCAGCCGCGCAATCGATGTCGTAATAGAAGAGACCTGTGTTACAAACAATGGTAACGCCGGAGGGACTGGGAAGACTTATAGTTTGCGGGATGAACTGATTCAATCCTCCCTGGTCCAGGAGGCGGTCAAGGTCTTTCACGCGCGGATTTCCGACGTGAGAGTCTTTTCCAATAGAGGACAGAAGTGAAAGGAGTTATATAATGCAGCCAAACATGAAGGAAATGATGAGGCAGGCTCAACGCCTCCAGGCCAAGATGGGACAACTCCAGAGTGAGCTGTCCACAAAAGAGATAGAGGCCTCTGTAGGAGGCGGGATGGTTAAGGCCGTTGCTAACGGCAAGCCGGAAATAGTATCAATAACCATTGAAAAAGAAGTTGTGGACCCTGAAGATGTGGAAATGTTGCAGGATCTTGTAGTGGCAGCGGTAAATGAGGTGCTGACCCGGTCCAAAGAGATGGTAGAAGGAGAAATGGCAAAGCTGACAGGCGGCCTCAAGTTGCCGGGGATGTTCTGATATTTAGATGTCCTCTGCTTTTCCACCTGCCCTTAGCAGGCTTATTAAGAACCTGGGAAGACTTCCCGGAGTCGGTGAAAAGACTGCCACACGCTTTGCCCTTCAGATATTGAGGTGGCCAAAGGCCCAAGCCCAGGAAATGGTGAGGTCCATTGCAGAACTTCACGACAAGATAGGATTATGCTCTGTTTGTTTTACTTTTTCCGAGCAGGACCCATGCCCTGTTTGTGCCGACCCCAAAAGGGATACCTCTGTGGTCTGTGTAGTGGAAGATCCCGGAGACTTGCTGGCCCTGGAAAAGGCAGGGGCCTTCAGGGGACGCTATCATGTACTGCACGGGGTCCTTGCACCAATGGAAGGGATCGGACCGGATCAGCTTAAAATAGGGCAACTCCTCAAACGTATAGAAAAAGAAGATATAAAAGAGGTAATACTTGCAACGAGCAGCACTGTTGCCGGAGAGGCTACGTCAGTATTTCTGGCTGAAAGCCTGAAAAAGTGCGGCGTACAAGTTGCGCGGATCGCCTGCGGCATACCTATGGGTATGGATCTAAAATACGCAGATAAAATGACATTGCAAAAAGCCCTGGAAGCCCGAACCAGCTTTTGAGCCGCTATCCTTGTCGTACCCTGATGGACTGGGCATGGGCCGTAAGGCCTTCGATTTCCGCCAGACGGATTACGTCATCAGCATCCTTTTGAAAGGCCTCTTGGGAATAGGAAATTATACTTGAATGCTTAAGGAAGGTCTCCACACCAAGGGCTGAAGAAAACCTGGCAGTACCCATGGTGGGTAATACGTGGTTAGGCCCTGCAATATAGTCTCCTATGGGTTCCGGTGTAGCGTTGCCCAGGAAGATGGCCCCTGCGTGACGGATCTTTGGGAGCAGTCCCCACGGGTCTGAGACCAGCAATTCCAAGTGCTCGGGTCCGATTCTGTTTGCTATCTCAGTAGCTGTCTCAAGGTCATCAACTACCAGTAACAGGCCGTTTGTCTTCAAGGACTCGGTTGCAGTCTCCTGCCTTCCCAGTTTTTCAAGTTGGCGTTTCAACTCCACAGGTACCTCTTCAGCAAGCCTTGTCGATGTAGTAATCAGCATGGCTGTCGCCATGGGGTCGTGCTCTGCCTGAGAGAGGAGGTCAGCAGCCACGAACTCCGACGGTGCACCTTCATCCGCTATGATGAGGACCTCACTTGGTCCTGCCACCATGTCGATCCCAACAATACCTGCTATCATCTTCTTGGCCAGGGTCACATAGACGTTACCCGGTCCCACTACTACGTCTACAGGGGCCACTGTCTCTGTTCCAAAGGCCATGGCACCGATGGCCCAGGCGCTCCCCATCTTGTAGATTTCACTTACTCCCACTTCTGAGACTGCTACCAGCAAGTGAGGGTTTACTGCCCCATGCTTGTCGGGCGGCGTGGTGATCACAATCCGTTTGACTCCTGCAATTTTGGCAGGGATTGCATTCATAAGAACAGAAGAGACAAGCGGGGTTTCACCCCCCCTGCCTCCGGGGACATACAATCCGGCGGCATCCACAGGCCGTACTATTTGTCCCAGTATGGCGCCGTCTTCCCTTGTCATTATCCATGACTTTGGCTTCTGATGCATATGGAATTCTTCAATATTGGAAATAGCTTTCTTGATGCTTGACAGGAAATCGTTGTCTACCTTTGAATAGGCTGCTTTTAACTCTTGTTGGGATACTGCCAGGTCTTTGATTTCAAAATCAGGGGAGTCATACTGTCTTGTGTATTGGACTACAGCCTGGTCTCCTTTGCTTTTCACCTGTTCAAGTATCTCCTTTACCCTGGTCTCATGCTGTGAGGAAATCTCAAATTGGCGGTTAATCAAGGAATTCACCCGGTTTTTCCCCTCAGCAGTATTATAATGAACAGGTTTCAGCATTTTTTAGGTCTCCTAAAAAAGACCCGAGGCCAGGTTTCCCCTGGCCCAGAGCCATTTGTGGCTTCTTTGAGAGTTCGTAACCGTTTACGGGATTACAACGCCCGTTTTACCGCAACCCACCGGACTGTAAGCGTTTACAGGGTGCTGCAGATGCGAGGCGGAGGGTACGCAGACGTACTTCCTGTACTTCAAGTGCCCGACAACAAAGCAGATGCGGTGCCCTGTAAACGCTTACGAGAGTTCTAATCGATATGTATGGCTACGTAACGGCTGAACTCGCTGTCCCGGATCCTGAAAAGGACACTCTTGGTCTGTTTTGATTGTGCCAGGGCCTTTACAAACTCATCCATATTGTGAACCCGCTTGCGGTTCACCTCTTCTATCAGGTGTCCCGGGCGGATACCTTCACGGGCTGCCGGGCTTCCCTGCTCTACCTCTGCCACCAGAACACCTTGGCCATCGCGGTATCCGAATTGTTCTGCCAGCTCCGCGGTCAGATCTTGCACGACAAGGCCGAGTTTACCCAGGATCTTGTGCTGGGCCGTCCCTATGGTCTTGCCAACAGGCTGTTCACCGATAGTGACCTGGAGAGTCTTGTGTTTGTTTTCTCTCAAGACCTCCATCTCTACCTTGGTTCTTGGTGAAGTCAGTGCTATCTTGTTTCTGAGTTCCCCCATATCGTCGACCTTTTTGCCGTTCAGACGGAGTATGATATCACCCTGTTTCAGACCTGCTTTTTCTGCAGGAGAGCCTTCCGAGACCTCGGCTACCAGCACACCCTTAGTCTTTTTCAGGCCAAAAGACTTTGCGAGTTCCTCGTCTATATCCTGTATGACTACTCCGAGCCATCCCCTGGTGACTTTGCCTTTTTCCAGGAGTTGATCCACAATGGACTTTGCCATGTTTATCGGTATGGCGAAACCTATACCCATATAACCGCCACTTCTGGAGAATATGGCAGTGTTCATACCAACGGCCTCTCCGTGGATGTTAACAAGTGGTCCGCCTGAATTCCCAGGGTTTATGGCAGCATCCGTCTGTATAAAGTCTTCGTAGTCGTTGATGCCTATGCGACTTCTGCCCTTGGCGCTGACCACGCCTACAGTGACTGTCTGGCTGAGACCAAAGGGATTACCTATGGCTATGACCCACTCTCCCACCTCAAGCTTGTCCGAGTCGCCCAGGCGGAGTATCGGCAGATCTGTCGCGTCTATCTTTATCACTGCCACATCGGATTGTGGATCCGTCCCTATCACCTTGGCTTTAAACTCCCTGCCGTCAGACAGCTTTACCTTGATGAGGTCAGCATCTCCTACAACATGGTTATTGATGAGGATGTAGCCGTCTTTGTTGATAATAAAGCCTGAGCCCTGCCCTCTCTGGTGGAATTTTTTTGGCGTTCTCTGTTTTGGCTGAAACTGGGGGCCGAAAAAACGCTTAAAAAACGGGTCATTAAAGAAGTCAGAGGGGTCCTGAAACTGAAAGGGCGATGCTGCGCCACCTCTTTCCACTGTCTTTTCAACCTGGACAAAGACCACTGCCGGCATGGCCTTTTTAACTACAGCGGCAAAGGCCTTGGCCGTCTTGTCTAACAGGGCTATGTTCTGGTCATCGATATTTGATGCAGAACTGTTTGTAGTACAACTCAATATCAGCAGTATTGTTACCAATATT
>JAUWHV010000077.1 GCA_030605675.1 Deltaproteobacteria bacterium
GAAACCACCAACTTTCCTCTTGTTTGCAAACTACCCTGACGTCATACCAACTCAATATAAACGATTTCTGGCAAATCAGTTTCGCGAGCAACTGGGCCTGAAGCAAACTCCTATTCGAATACTTTTCCGCAAGAGAGAGAGACGTGCCTAGCCCGGCCATACGCAAACATCTCAGGATAATGCCATGTCAATAAGTTGATCAAGTAGTTTACTAAAGGTAATCCCCGCTGCCTCCGCGGCTTGGGGGAATAGGCTGGTCGGAGTCATCCCGGGAATTGTGTTGGTTTCCAGGGCGAATATTTTGCCGGTGTCTGCAAGGATCATATCTGTACGGCTATAGGCCCGGAGCTGTAGGGCTTTGTGAGCAGCAACGGCCAGGGCACGGGCTTTCTCAGATGCCTGCTTCGGTATATCTGCCGGGCAGATCTCCTTGGTGGCCCCAAGTAAGTACTTTGCATCGTAATCAAAGAAGGAATAGCTCGAGTCAGGGATGATCTCAACCACAGGAAGTGGTAAAAGCTTCTCAAGACCCAGGATTCCTCCGGTGATCTCCCGACCACCTATGAAGGATTCAACCAGGACCCTGTTATCCCATTGAAATGCTTCTTTTATGGCAGGACCAAGTTTGTTCTCATCCGCCACCTTCCTTATCCCAACGCTTGATCCTTGGGTGCAGGGTTTAACCATGAGTGGAATACCCAGGCGGTTCACGATTTGTTTTGTGTCCACTTTATCGCTACGAAGGATGTGAATCCATGGAGGAGTGAGTATTCCGGCCTCCTGATAAATCACTTTGGCAAGGTGTTTGTCCATGGCCAAGGCGCTACCCAGGACCCCAGAGCCTTGATAAGGTAAGCCAATGAGGTCCAAAAGACCTTGTATGGTCCCGTCTTCTCCGTACCGGCCGTGAAGAAGGATGAAGGCAACATCCAGGCGTGGTGTGTCTCTGACAAGTCGGTTAAGATCCGTGGCCGGATCATAACGCGTGATATCGTAGCGGCCTGGATCAAGGGCCTTTTCTACCTCTCGTGCCCCTGCAAGGGACACATCTCTTTCAGCAGAGCGACCTCCACACAGGAGTGCCAGTTGTATTTTATTTTTTTCTGACATGTTTAGATAGCTTGAAATGTATATGAATTTTCATTTTTTGACAAGATATCCGGAATGACCAGGCAGGCCTTGGGACGCAGGATTTTACTCCTGTTTGAGCCTTCTGAAAAAGGCTTGTTTGAGAGTAATTGTTTACTCTCCGTTAGCTAAGAAGTATGAATGGTCATGCTTGACAGAGCCCTCGCTCGATATAAAATTACTCGATAGTATAGGAATTTCTTTTTTTGACAGGATCAACAGGATCAACAGGATAAATGAAAATCATGTAAATCTTGCTCATCCTGTCAGAGAAGTCCCGCCGCAGGCGGCTAATTTATTATGAAATACTGCTTCGGTCCGGTACCTTCGAGGCGTTTAGGCTTGTCACTTGGGGTGGACATTCTTCCTCTTAAGACCTGCAATCTGAATTGCGTCTACTGTGAATTAGGAAGTACCAAGAAATACACATGTGAAAGGAATGAATACATACCTGCCGGACATATAAGGGCTGAGCTTGAGGAAGTCTTGTGTTCTGAAAAGACGGCCTTTGATGTGCTTACCTTTACCGCCTCGGGAGAGCCCACACTCCATACAGGCCTTGGAGAACTTCTGGCCTTTGCCAAGGGGCATACTGATAAACCACTGGCAGTCATTACCAACTCCACTCTGCTCTCTGATTCGCAGGTGAGAGAGGAACTCTGTCATGCGGATATTTTATTGCCCTCTCTTGATTCCGTGGTGCTTGATTCTTTCAGAAGGATCAATCGTCCGGCCAAGTGCGTGGATCTCAAAAGCATTTTAGATGGCTTGATAAAATTACGAAAGGAATTTAAGGGAAAGATCTGGCTGGAGGTCCTTTTTGTCAGGGGGATTAATCACGGCACAGATGAAATCAGGGGACTTAAAGAGATCCTGAAGTCTATCCAGCCCGATAAGATTCAACTTAATACTGTAGTTCGTCCTCCGGTCGAGTCCTGGGCCAATCCTCTATCAAAAAGGCAGATGGAGGAGTTGAAAGAACAACTGGGTGAAAAGGCCGAAGTCGTAGTAGATTATAGACATAGCATGGAGAAGGGGGTCCAGCCGATTCTTGAGGCTGAGATATTGGATACTTTGCTCAGAAGGCCTCTCAGCATTGAAGACCTTCAGGAGATCCTGGGCCTTGGAGCTGAATCTGTCCAGGAGGTACTCAATCGAATGTACAGCTCCGGTCTGATAAAGACCGAGGCATTCAATAACAAGCTCTATTATCTTCCCGGTGACAGGGCCGGTGTTTAGGAGTATATGAAAATTAATATGAAACCAAGGAAAAAATCAAGCAAATCCGGCAAATGCCAGATTGTAATCAACATGGAGGCGCCGGAGGAATGCCGGATAGGCCTTCTTGAGAATGGACGTCTTGAAGCATTTGATATTGAGACATTCTCCCATACCCAGACCAGAGGTAATCTTTACAAAGGTCGAATAGTAAAAATAGAGCCAAGCCTCCAGGCGGCTTTTGTTGATATCGGCCTTCCCAGAAATGGCTATCTGCCCCTATCTGATATACACCCTGAATACTACGGATATGCTGAAAACAAAAAACGTATCCATGAATTTTTAAAAAAGAACCAGGACATTCTTGTACAGATAGTCAAGGAAGAAACCCACATAAAGGGTTCTGCGATAACAACTTATCTCTCAATCCCAGCGAGGTACCTGGTGCTGATGCCCGGTACCGCTCAAGTAGGCGTGTCCAGGAAAATAGAGGATGAAGAGGAACGTCAAAGGCTTAAACAGATATTAAAGGCATGCAAGTTGCCGGAAGGTGTGGGACTTATTGCCCGGACAGTCGCTGAAGGCGTTCCAAAAGTAGAGATACTGAGGGATCTCAGATACTTGGTGCGATTCTGGAGCAACTTGAGGAAAAAGGCGCAGTCCGCTCAGGCCCCGGCCCTGATTTATAGAGACCGTGATTTGGTAAAACGATTTCTGAGGGATTATCTAACAAGCGATGTCGATGAAATTTTGGTGGACCGGCAGGATGTCTATGATAATATAAAGGCCTTTCTTCGCATCATTGCCCCACGGCAGGTAGCCACTGTACGTTTATACCAAGGGGATGTCCCCATTTTTTCACACTTCGATCTTGAGACTCTGATAGAACAAGTATACCAGCCCAACGTCAGCATGCCTTCCGGAGCGCATATTGTTATAGAGCCAACCGAGGCCCTGGTATCTATAGATGTGAATTCCGGGAAAAACATCAGGGAAAAAAATATTGAGGAAACCGCACTAAAGACCAATTTGGAGGCTGCGGAGGAAATAGCCAGACAACTCCGTCTCAGGGACCTCGGGGGAATAATAGTTATTGATTTTATTGATATGCGTAATAAGGCCTACAGACAACAGGTGGAAAAGCGCATGAGGAAGTGCCTCAAAAAGGACCGTGCCAGGACGGAAATTGCCAGGATTTCACGGTTTGGTGTTCTTGAACTGGTGCGCCAGAAGATCCGCTCTCCTGTGCAACTAGGCAGTTATTGCTCCTGCCCCCACTGTCATGGAAGGGGGGTGGTGATGTCTGTGGAGGCCCTTGCACTGGCGGACTTAAGAAGAATCAGTGCTCATCTGGCAGGTAGTCGTGAAAAGAATTCGGGACAGCTTGTGCTGGAGGCGCCGTCTCAGGTCGTCTCATACCTGCTTAATCGTAAGCGCTTAGAACTTTATAACCTTGAAAAAAACTTTAATGTTGAAATCAGGGTGGAAGCTAATCCGAATCTCGGGCTGGAAGAACATAAACTGTATTCGAGAACCGCGGAAACCGGTTAAGGATCATTACATGTTTAATAAATCAAGGCCGTTATCTTTTGAAGTCCCGGAATATCTCACAAGCCTTGTCCCTTATCCTCCAGGTAAGCCCCTTGAGGAACTCGAAAGGGAGTATGGGGTAAAGGATCCTATCAAGCTTGCCTCTAATGAAAATTTATTAGGGCCGTCTTCAAAGGCCCGGAAGGCCATAAAGAATGCCTTATCTTCTCTGCACCGCTATCCCGATGGTAGTGGCTACTACCTCAAGAGAAAGCTTGCCGGGTTGTTGGGAGTGTCTTCTGAGGAGATAGTGCTTGGCAACGGATCCAACGAGTTGATAGATTTTCTGATAAGGGTTTTCATTCGACCAGGGTATGAAGCCATAAGCAGTGATCCGAGCTTTCTGGTCTATTGCAAGATGGTGCAGGCCGTGGGGGGGAGTAATGTAGTCATTCCCCTTTCAGGGTACCGTCACGACCTTGAGAACATATCACGGGCAGTTACACCGAAAACCCGCCTGATCTTTCTGGATAATCCCAACAATCCTTCTGGCACGGTCATTCACAGGGCAGACTTCGATGCATTTCTGGAAGGTCTTCCGGATCATTTGCTGGTAGTCCTGGATGAGGCCTACATGGAGTTCGTTAGGACTGAACATACTCCAAAGGCAGTGGAATATATGAAGCAGGACAGGAGGGTCATAGGCCTTCGGACCTTTTCAAAGGCCTATGGTCTGGCCGGACTTCGGGTGGGCTATGGAGTGATGGACAGAGAGCCGGCCAAATATCTGGAGCGGGTCCGGCAGCCCTTTAATGTCAATACCATGGCCCAGGTAGGGGCCCTTGCGGCCCTGGATGACCATCAACACCTTAAAAAAACCGTTGATGCCGTGCGGCAGGGAATGGATTTTCTAACGGAAAAACTTGAGGAGTTAGGATGCAGGGTAATGCCCAGTGAGGCCAACTTCATTCTTATAGATATCGACAGGGATGCCAAAATGGTCTATGAAAAAATGCTCAGGGAGGGAGTCATTGTTCGGGCAATGACTGCATATGGTTTACCCAACCACATCCGGATTACTGTTGGTCTCCCCGAAGAGAATTTACGGTGTATTGAGGCCCTGCAAAAAGTGCTAAGGAACGGGAGATAAATAAGTTGAACAAAAATTAACAGGATTTTTTGTTGTATTCAAGGCGCGAGGAGCGAGCATAACGGGTTATGTGAATGACGAGCAACGAAGAAGACGGCAAAAAAAACGTTAATTTGTTCAAGTTATTTATTGTACGTTCCTAAAGAGCTGAGTCAGAGGAGAAATTATGGCCAGACCCCCTAAATGGCGAAAAGTTGATCAGGAGCCTACGGTGACCTATTTCAAGCCAAGGGGCATACCGCTGCGCGGTCTTGATGAAGTTGTTCTGACTGTTGAAGGTCTTGAGGCATTGCGT
>JAUWHV010000078.1 GCA_030605675.1 Deltaproteobacteria bacterium
CATATTCGATTGAAGTATCGATATTATCACAAGTTCAGGGGTTTTGTAGAGGCCTTTAATCAATCACTATGTGTGGGATGCAACCGGTGCGGAAAGGCGTGCCCGGCAGGGATCAGCCCCAAGGCAGTAATTGATGATTTGATCAGGACTGAGAAAAATGAATATTAAGATCCCGGAATATGACATAAATCTGGAGCCCTTCATGACAAGGCCTCCGGATTTTAACAACAAATCCGTCCTGATGCAGACAGAAAAGGGCTTTAAGTCCGAGGTCATCAATATTGTCAAGTTAACAGATCAGGAGAAGCTTTTTCAAGTAAGGCTATTAGACTCTTACGAAAGAAAAAAGTTTACCTTTCTCCCCGGCCAGTTCGTGATGCTGGAGCTGCCGGGATGCGGAGAGGTTCCCATATCCATTTCAAGTTCCCCATTGAACAGGGAGTTCATCGGACTCTGCATACGAAAGGCCGGCAAGGTCACTGGGATGCTCCACCGTTTAGAGCCGGGTGCGATAGTCGGGATCAGGGGCCCCTTTGGCACACACTTCCCTATGCGAAAAATGAAAGGGTACAACATCCTTTTGATAGCAGGAGGATTGGGTATTGCCCCGCTTCGTTCTCCCATTTACTGGGTAAACGAACACCGGTCCGCATACAAGGATATTACGATACTTTATGGTACCAGGGAGCCCGGGCAGATTCTGTTCGATTATCAGTTTAAGGAATGGCAAAAAATTTATAACCTGAAACTTCTTACAATAATCCAGGAACCCGATGAGAATTGGAAGGGGCGGGTAGGGCTGATTACTGATTTGTTCAAAGAGGTCCGGATTGATCCTGATAACACCTTTGCGATTGTATGCGGACCTCCTGTAATGTTTAAGTTCGTATGTGCATACCTCAGCGATACAGGTATTCCGCGACAGCGGATGTTTGTCTCCCTTGAGCGAAGGATGCATTGCGGCATGGGAAAGTGCTGCCGCTGCAACGTAGGTTCCACATTCACCTGTCTGGATGGGCCGGTGTTTGATTACTGGACAGTGATGAACCTCAAGGAAGCCATATAGCATCTATGTTAATATAATGAAATACTTAGGGATTACGCTTAAAAGGCCGAAGGTGGGGTTCTTTGATTTTACCGGGTGCGAAGGATGCCAGCTCCAGATAGCCAATAAGGAAGAAAACCTGAAGGACCTGTTTGGCCTGGTAGAGGTAGTAAACTTCCGGGAGATCTCTTCTGAGAGGCGTGACGACTATGAAATTGCCTTTATTGACGGGTGCATTACCACTGACAGTGAGGTGGCAAGGCTCAAAAAAATCCGTGAACAGGCAGGAATTCTTGTGGCAATGGGGGCGTGTGCCTGCCTGGGCGGTGTGAACAACCTGAGAAGCCGTTTTCCCCTGCCGGATGTGGTAAAAGAGGTCTATGACGGACACCCTGTAGATACCGGGCCGGTCAGGAAGGTGGCGGAAATAGTCCCTGTGGACATAGAGCTGCCCGGATGTCCTATTTCAAAACCTGAATTCGAGTGGCTGGTGCGCCATCTGGTACTCGGAATAAAGCCACAGTTTCCCAGGTACCCGGTCTGCGTTGAATGTAAACAACAACTCAATTCCTGTGTGCTTGATATGGGAATGATGTGTCTGGGACCTGTTACGCGCGCCGGCTGTAATGCCGTATGTCCACAAAACCGGCTTGGTTGTTGGGGCTGTCGCGGGCCTTCGGAAGAGGCGAACATTGAATCGCTCATGGAGATACTCAGAGAAAAGGGATTTACAGAAGCACATATTGCAGAACGGATGAACTTTTTCAATGCCTTTAGTGGAATTTTAGACAATGACCGTTAAGACAGTAAAATCGTTAAACATAGATATTAAGCATCTGTGCCGGGTCGAGGGGCACGGGGATATCAGGATACGGGTCGAAGACGGAAAGCTGGCTGAATGTACCTGGGCCGTAGTAGAGACTCCCAGGTTTTTTGAGGTAATGTTCAAGGGACTTTCCATTGAAATGGCTCCGATCCTTGCGGCCCGGATCTGCGGCATATGTTCCATTTCACATTCCCTGGCAAGCGCCAGGGCCATAGAACGAGCACTGAAGATCCGGATTCCGGAGCCGGCACAGAAGATACGGCTCCTTGCCATGCATGCCGAGACGCTGCAGAGCCATAGCCTCCACCTCTTTTTCCTGGTGGCACCGGACTTTCTTGATGTGCCCAGCGCGATTCCGCTCATGCAGACGCATCCGGAGGTGGTGGAGACCGCGGCCAAAATCAAGGGGTTTGCCAACAGGGCCGCTGATCTTCTGGTAGGCAGGAGCACACATCCAATGGTAATAAAAATCGGCGGCCTGACACAGGTCCCACGCAAAATACAGTTGACGGAACTGG
>JAUWHV010000136.1 GCA_030605675.1 Deltaproteobacteria bacterium
GCAAAATCAGGGCATTATGTATTTCTGCTCATACCTTGGCACCCACCACCGTATGAAGTTGTAGGTTATACCGGCAGGAGCAGGCTCAATACCTTTGAAACGCTTGTGGATCACCGGAAGGGCCATTGGAACGTAAAGAAAAGTATAGGGCTGATCCTCAGCCAGTATCTCCTGGATACGCCAGTATATTTTCTTGCGTCCATTTCGGTCAAAGGTCCTCCGCCCCTCCACAAGGAGGCGGTCCATCTCAGGATTCTGGTAACTGATAAAGTTAAGTTCCTTTCCTCCTGTCTTGGAAGAATGCCAGATATCATAGATGTCAGGGTCCTGTCCCAATGTCCAGCCCAGTATTACCGCCTCAAACCGCCTCTTGTCTATAAAGTCATTGATAAAGGCTGTCCACTCAAGGGTCCTGATCTTCATCTCTATCCCGATCTGCTTGAGCCTGTACTGAATAATCTGGGCTGTTCGATCCCTCAGAGGATTGCCCTGATTGGTTATGGCCGTGAATGAGAATGGCCTCCCTTCCTTATCCAGCCGGCCGTCTCCATCCCTGTCCACCCAGCCTGCCTCGGCAAGCAAGGCTATTGCCCTTTTCGGATCATATGGATATCGTCTGACATTTGGGTTGTAAAACCATGTATCGGGTTTATACGGGCCTGTTGCTATCACTCCATATCCCAAAAGCACTCCACGGATTATTTCATCCTTATCTATGGCATAGGCAATGGCCTGTCTTACTCTTTTGTCTGTAAAGAGAGGGAATTTTAAATTGTAACCGAGATACGTATATGAAAAGGAGAGATAGCGATATTTGTTAAAATTTATCTCGAAAAACAGGGAGTTTGCCTGCCTTTCATATTGGATCGGAGATAACCCCATCCAGTCAAGGCCACCTGATTTCAGCTCAAGGAACATGGTCGCCGAGTCAGGTATTATCCTCATTATATAGCGGTCGAGATAAGGCCGCCCTTCAAAACAAGTGGGATTTGCCTTCAGCTCTATGCGCTCCTGAGTCTTCCACTCTGAAAGGCTGTACGGACCCATGCCCACAGGGTTTCGTCCAAGGGGACTCTTTGTGATGTCCTTTCCATCCAGCAGGTGCTTTGGCAGCACGACCAAATTCCCCCAGGAGCTCAGGGCAGGGGCAAATGGCTCCCTGTACGTCACCTTAAAGGTATAAGGGTCAGTGGCTTCGGCATTTTCGACTTCCAGAAAATCGCCCGCATAGGCAGTCGGGGTGCCTGGGGCCGTGATAGTCTCAAAGCCAAAGAGCACGTCCTCCGAGGTAAACGGCTCACCGTCCTCCCACTTAACTCCCTTCCTGAGCTTAAAGGTGATGGTAAGTCCGTCAGGAGAGATTTCCCATGACTCTGCCAGATCACCAACCAGGTTGAGATCCTTGTCGTATTTAACCAGGCCGTTATAAATAAGGCCTGCGATCTGATGCGACGTGGCGTCAGATGCCAGCATGGGAACCAGGGTAGTGGCGTCCCCGATGGAACCTAAGACAATGGCATCGCCGTAGTCCGGCTCGGACGCAAAGGAAAGGTGGAAGGCTGAAGGCTGAAGGCTGAAGGGGAAAAATGAAAGAAAAGAAACCAGGAAAAGAAGAAGCCGAAAAGACCGAAGTCGTGAGAAACGGGTAGAAAAAAACACGCTTAACCCTCCACCTTCAGCCTTCCACCTATCTTCCTTCAGCCTTCTACCTTCCACCTTCTACCTATCTTCTTTCCTCTCCCTAAGACCCTCAACACAGCTATACGGCACCCTGAGTCCTCCTGTGCCTCTGCCAACCATTATTTTTGGTTTGGCCTTGCCATGATAGTCGCTACCGCCGGTGGGGACTAGGTCATACTTCTTGCAAAGCGACAGAGACAGATTGACTAGCTCCTTGCTATGCATGCTATAGTAACATTCGATGCCGTCAAGCCCTTGCTCTGTCCACTTTGCTACAAGCTCATCCAGGTGTGCGGGAGTCCCGAATTCCAGTGACATGGGATGGGCCAGGACCGCCAGACCTCCGGCCTTATGTATGGTAGTTATTGCCTTTTCCGGACTGAGGATAGACTTTGGAACATAAGCAGGGGCGCCCTTTTTCAGATAACGGACAAAGGCCTCATTTGTGGATTTTACATAACCTCGATTTACCATGGCCCTTGCAATGTGCGGGCGGCCGATCTGCCCACCTTTGCCCATTTCCTCCAGCTCACCCTGGGATATCGAACAGCCAAGGCCCTTAAGACGTTCCAGAATCAAAGGATTTCGGGAGGCCCTTGCGGATTGCACCTCTTTCAATACCTCGTTTAATTCAGGCGAACCCGGATCAAATAGATAGGCCAGGACATGCAGGGTGCCATGTGATATCCGAACGCTCAGCTCCACACCGGGGAGTATCTCTATTCCAAGTTTCTCAGATGCCTCAAGGGCCTCCGGAAAACCTGCCACAGTATCATGGTCGGTGACCGCAATTGCTGCAAGACCTGAGTTTACGGCAAGCTGTATTACTTCAGCAGGTGAATCAGAACCGTCCGATGCCGTGGTATGTGTATGCAAATCGCAATATTTCATGATCATGACACTCACCTTAAAGTACACTTTTCCGTATAACCTGTTATGTTTTCCTACGTATAAGGCTCTGATATGCCTGTTGTAGCGCTATAAACGCCTTATGGTTTCCACCCTTATCAGGATGCAGCTCCTGGGCCTTGCGCCTGAACAGAAAAGTAAATTCCTTCTTTCCCATGCGCGAAAATTCATTGGCGCTTATACCCATCGCCTTAAAATGCTTTTCATCTGAGGATTTTGCAGGGGGCGACCACACCTTATGTCCTGTAGTGTTATGTCCGGCACTGCCGTCAGTAATTGGCCATTTGTATAAAACATCAAAGTACTGGATCAGATACTTCCGCAGATAAGGATGAAGGCCTTTTGCCTTCCAAGGAACTGCGCCTTGGTTTAAAAAAGTGGGATCCTGGTCAAGCTTGCAGATCCCCTCCAGCAAGTATTTGTCAATGAGGTCTTGATCCTGGGCGTCCGGGATGAAACGGGTAAGTCTTGGGGCAAACCGCCTGGGAATATCAAATATGGCATAGAGGTACTCTCTTTTCTCACGTGGACTGAGCATAAATTCCATACCCTCAAGGACCTGTTCTGTTTCGTCCCTGGACTTATTGAGCAAAATATTGAAAAAAGAGAAGGGCTGGTTTGACAATTCCTCTATTTTTGTGTGACAGAATTTTAGAAAGCATAGTCTGCGCCGGTCAAAAGGATGGATCTCCTTCTGCATAGCTGCAAGCTCCTCTTTGCTGTATCTGCACCTTTTACCCCCACGTTTACCAAATTGTTCCACGACCCTGCGAATCTCAGGTTCCAGAAAGGGTAAAAATATTTCCTCCAGATCATCATAATTATAAATAACCTCCTGGGATGAGATGGCTTCCTCCACAGCAGGGTCAATATAGAATGCTCTGTCCCCCACATAAACTATGTATTTTTCAGGATCGTACCCCAAGCTAAACAGGCTTTTGCTAAGCCATGTATCTGCCTCGTCCTGATAGGAATGCCTAATGAAATATTTTATGCTACCGTCTTTTTGACACTGCCTTGCTAGATACATAACACTGACTTTATACTGGGAATTGCGTTGTTGACTAGATTGACTCAATAACTTACCGGCAAACAGCACCCATAACAAGTTTTATATTATCTACTGAGATAAGTTTATTATAGATCTTCGCAGATGAATTGATACTTGACGTGGCGACTTATGATATAATCATTCTATCAATAAAATAGTATCCTTCATATAGGCAAAAAGTAGTTTACACTTTTTATTTTTTTGAACCGCAGAATATCGAACAAGAAATGTCGAATGTCGAAATGATACCTTCGAAATATCTTGCAAGGCTTCACAATGCCCGTACTGAACTTCTGAAAACCGTAAAGGTTGTTTTTGGGATAAGGGGAATATAGGATGTCCCCTACGTCATATTTGAGACTTGGCCGGATAAAACAGGGAGTCGCATTATGAAAATTACAATCGGATCGTCCATAATAGAGTTGATACAAGGGAATATCACGCAGCAGGATACCCAGGCCATCGTCAATGCAGCTAATCGCACACTTCTGGGTGGAGGTGGTGTGGATGGGGCAATCCACAGGGCGGCAGGCCCGGAGTTGCTGGCTGAGTGTCGAACCCTTGGAGGCTGTGAAACAGTGGATGCGGTGATCACTTGAAAAAGCCATTGGAAGGCTTGATCCGGCATAATCTGGGATAATACGCTAGCAACTACACAAGGCTCAAGGGATCTATATGCAGGCCAGGCTTCTAATCATAAACTGCCCCGGGGCGTATTTTATACATATCCCCATGGGCACCTTCGGGCTGTGTGATTACCTGAACCAGAGGAAAATAACAACTGGAATTCTCAATCTGGCCCTTTATGACGAGACAGAAAGGGCCTCAGTCCTCAACCGCTATCTGGAGCAATAGAAATTTTTTTAAGCGAACGATGAGCGTGAATGGATACGATAAAAACAAGGGTTCCGGCGCCAAACCCGCAACCAGCAACTCGAAGTCTATTGAATGGTCATTCGGTAATAGTAAACAATGCTGCTCAAATGGTAATTTCGCCCGCAGATGATGTGTCGACAGACGCGATATCTCAATTTGAGCAAAACTCAAAGGGATCATAGAAAAAGACTGGTTCCAAGGCGATATTTTAGGGTTGACAAGTAGAGCGTAAAGATATTATAGAGTTATTAAATTTTAGAAGTTCTTTGTATTTTGCCGAATGAAGATTCATTTTTTTGTGTTGGTACTGTTCTGAGTGCCAAAAAGGAATATGTTAGTCTATATTGCTTACTGAAATTGCAGTTAACAACATTTTATTTAAGGAGGGAGAATTAAATGGCAGATCTTAAAAAACATGATACTCCTTTGCTCGATGAGCTAAAAAAGGGGCCATTTCCGAGTTTCGTTGACGACCTGGAGACGAGGGCTGAGAGCGGCGTCCAGTGCTGCTACGATCTTCTTGGGCAGTTGGAACTCTCTTATGTGCACAAGGAGACACACTGGAAACATGGTGGTATTGTAGGTGTCTTTGGATATGGTGGCGGGGTTATCGGGCGTTACTCGGATGCCCCTGCTGACTTCCCTACCATCGCCCATTTTCACACCCTCCGTGTCAATCAGCCGTCCAGCAAGTTTTATACTTCCAAGTTCCTGCGCAAGATGTGTGATATGTGGGATCACCGCGGAAGCGGCGTAACCAACTTCCACGGCTCAACAGGCGACATAATCCTTATCGGGACCTCAACCGACCAACTGGAGCCCACTTTTTACGACCTGAGCCACCAGTTCGACATGGACCTGGGTGGATCCGGATCCAACCTCAGGACGCCTGCATGCTGCATGGGCAAGGCCCGCTGTGAATGGTCCTGCCTGGATACACAGGCCATCTGCTACGACCTGACCATGACTTATCAGGACGAACTCCATCGTCCGGCATTTCCTTACAAGTTCAAGTTCAAGATCTCCGGCTGTCCAAATGACTGCGTGGCGGCAATTGCCCGTTCATGTACCTCTATTATCGGAACATGGAAAGACAATATCCGTATAGACCAGAAAGCAGTGCAGGCCTATATCGGCGGGGAGATAGCACCCAATGCCGGCGCCTTCTCAGACCGTGACTGGGGCGCATTCGACATCCAAAAAGAGGTCATCGATCTCTGTCCCAGCGGATGTATGGTTATGGACGGAAACGAGCTCAAGATTGACGATCGTGAGTGTGTCCGCTGCATGCACTGCATTAATGTCATGCCCAGTGCCCTGCGTCCTGGTGTGGATTGTGGCGCCACGATCCTGAACGGGGCAAAGGCACCGATCCTTGAAGGTGCCCAGATGTCCACCTTAATCATCCCATTTATTAAGATGGAATACCCCTATGAAGAATTCAAGGACTTTGTCGATCTGATGTGGGACTGGTGGATGGAAGAAGGCAAAAACCGGGAGAGACTTGGCGAGCTTATCCAGCGTCAGGGCCTTGCACATTATATTATCGATATACTCGGGCGCGAACCTATTCCACAGCACGTAAGGGAACCTCGGTCCAACCCGTATCCTTTCTGGAAAGAGGAAGAGGTTCCAGGTGGATGGACACGTGATCTGGCAGCTTTCCGCGCAAGGCACCTTGCTTAATCAAGTTTAACAGGAGGTAAAGATAATGATAGATACTTCAATGTATAAAGATGATCCCGGCTATGACATAACAGAAAAGCTGGACACGCCCTATGATCCGACGCTGGCCGACAGGGAATACAATCCCGCCAAACCCATGGCAGGCCGCCTTACAGACCAGGGTCCACCTCACTATGAGCAGTTCTTCCCTGAAGTGATCAAAAAGAACTACGGCAAGTGGCTCACTCACGAGTTCGTCCAGGCTGGTGTGATCAAATATACCAGTGAGACCGGTGATTTGATGTGGGTGGTACGCTGTGCCACTCCACGGTTGATCACTACTAACCTGCTCCGCGAGATCGGGGATATTGCAGACAAGTTCTGTGAAGGCCACTGCCGCTGGACTACCCGGAACAACCTTGAGTTCCACGTCACGGACGAGGGGACCCTAAAGGACCTGATGGAATTCCTTAATAATTTCAAGCATCCCGGTGGATCATACAAGCTCCCCATTGGAGGCACCGGTACAGCAATAACCAATATCGTCCACACCCAGGGCTGGATACACTGTCATACCCCGGCTACAGATGCATCCGGTATGGTAAAGTCCGTGATGGATGACATGTTTGAGTACTGGACCAGCCATAAGCTGCCAGCCAAGCTGCGCATTTCCATGGCCTGCTGCCTCAATATGTGCGGCGCGGTCCACTGCTCGGATATAGCTCTTCTGGGCATTCACAGAAAGCCTCCTTTTGTCGAGCACGACCGCATCACCGGTGTCTGCGAGATCCCTCTTGCCATAGCTGCATGCCCCACATTGGCCATCAAGCCTGCCAAGGTAACGCTCCCGGACGGCAAGGAAGTCAAGTCGGTCACCGTGAATGAGCCAAGGTGCATGTTCTGCGGCAACTGCTACACCATGTGCCCGGCCATGCCGCTGGCTGATGAAGAGGGCGATGGCGTCGCCATCCTGGCCGGCGGAAAGATCTCCAACCGCATTACTCAACCCACGTTCTCAAAATTGATTGTTCCTTTTATTCCCAATGAGTTGCCGCGGTATGAGAGTGTGTGCAAGATTGTCAGAAACATTGTTGAGGCCTATTCGAAAGGCGCCAACAAGTATGAGCGCCTCGGTGATTGGGCAGCAAGGGTCGGTTGGGAACGCTTCTTTGAGCAGTGTCAAATACCCTTCACGGAGAAGTCTATTGACGACTACCGTCTTGCATATGATACATATCATACAACCACGCAGTTTAAGTGGAGTTCTCATACTGATAAACTAATGCAGGAAGCAGGTTATTAATGAGGTAAACTATTATGGCAGCAGACATAGAAGAACTAAAAAAGAAAATCTTGGATTTTATGGCCAAAAAATCAAAATTCAAGCCAAAGATGTATTTTAAAGACTTGTGCAAGGCAGATGAGAATGCCAAAATGC
>JAUWHV010000065.1 GCA_030605675.1 Deltaproteobacteria bacterium
CCAGTTATTGTGAAGGATTTGCACTGCCGGATGGTGAGGCAAAGTACGATCCCCAGGTCAATGTGGATCCGGTGGAAGTCAGGCAGTATGAGGTGGGACTGACATTTACGCCCATTGACAAGGTGTGGATTGATCTTGCAGCATACATATTGGATACGGACAATGAGATTCAGGAAGATCCGCCTGGCTCTGACGAGTACAAGAATGTTGGAGAGACACGGAGAAAAGGGATTGAGCTAGCAGTTAAATTCCAGCCTGTGGAGGGCCTGGAGATCTTCGGAGACCTTTCCATAATCGATACGGAAATACGGAACAATCCGGACAAGTCCCTGGAGGGGAATGAACTGCCCGGGATTCCGAAGAGCATATTTGACGTGGGTGTAAAATATACTTCGTCCGTCGGTCTCGGCACCAGGATCAAATGGCGTAACGTGGGTGAATATTATATCGATGATGCAAATACTGAGAAATATGACGGATATGATGTAGTCGATGCAAGTCTATTCTATGACATCTCAGATAAGAAAGGCACAAAATACAGGCTGTCTTTTGAAATAGACAACCTCTTTGACGAACATTATTCTCAATCCGCATGGTATGGCTATGGAACATCCAATTATGCCGTGTCCTGGCCAAGGACTTTCTGGGCAAGTGTAATGATCAATTGGTAACAAGGAAGGGGCCGGATTCCAATATTTGACTGTGTGTGTCAAATGTTGAAAACTCCGGCCCCTTTGTTCCCTTGTAGAGGATAATTCAAAATGGGAAAGATTTCCTGTTCATTAATATTTTTCTTATTAATTTCAGCCGGTTGCACTCCTTTTATTTCAAGGGATCTGAGAAGGGAGATATCAAGAGACATAACCTTCAGGCAGGTTATTAATGACCCGGAGGCTTATACAGGGAAGACTGTTCTCATAAGCGGAATAATTATTGGCTCTAAAAACACAAAGGAAGGGACCCTGATTGAGATACTTCAAAAGCAGGCTGACATAGAGGGAAGACCAAAAGATGTGGATAATTCCGATGGCAGGTTTCTGGCCTTATATGATGGTTACTTAGATACAGCGATTTATACCCAGGGAAGGGAAGTTGCAGTGGCAGGAGAAATCAAGGGGAAAAGGGTCTTGCCTTTAGGGGAAATAGATTACACCTATCCTCTTATCTCTATCAAGGAGATTCATCTCTTTAAGGTCCGAAAAGAAGAGAGATACTATATTTGTCCCTATCCTTATCGGTTGTGGGATTATCCGTATTTGTATCCTTAGGGCCTTAGCAATTATTCTCGTGTTTTTTCTGACAGAAAATTCTGAAACATAATCACGAAAACACGAAAGATTGAAAGCACGAAATAAAACAACATTCAGGCTTGTCAGGAGGTTGACCATTCTATGGCAGGCATAGAAATACCTTATGCTCAATATTTCAACTTGGCAAGTTCATCCAGAAATGCCCCCCTAGTTACATATATCCTTACATCTTGCATGATATGCAGCAATAAAATTTTAGATAATCGAAAAAAGCTTGTCATCGAATTGTCTATAATATAAACCAGATAGGAATAATTCGGTCAAAAAGGGCGCTCAAATCTTTATCACCTTTTTTCGCCGTTACTCAGTCCGCCCGGTGAATGATAGCGTTGGCACTTGACAGGAATATCAATAGTGATACTATAAAATCATGACAAAGGTTGAAGAAACAGTTGAGCAGATGCGGCGGAACCCGAAGGAGATACGCTTCTCGGATGCGTGTCGCGTCTGCGAGCACTATTTCGGGCAACCGCGTCAGAATGGAATCAGCCACAGGATCTACAAGACCCCGTGGCAAGGCGACCCGAGAGTCAATATTCAGAGCGCCAAGGGCAAGGCCAAGGCTTATCAGGTCAAACAAGTCCTGAGAGCGATCGAGAGGTTGGAGTATGAAAGCCATTCGCAATGATCACTATACATACCGCGTGACCTGGTCGGAGGATGATCAGGAATACGTCGGTCTCTGTGCTGAGTTTCCGAGCCTGAGCTGGCTTTCTTCATCCCCGGAAGCTGCGCTTCGGGGGATTCGTGCTGTCGTTGCCGAAGTCGTGGCCGACATGAAGAAGAACCGGGAACCCATCCCGGATCCGCTGGCCAGCCGGAAGTTCAGCGGCAAGTTCATGGTCCGCATCCCCCCTGACGTGCATCGTGAGCTTACCGTGGAGGCAGCAGAAGCCGGCGTCAGTTTGAACCGTCTGGCAAGCGCAAAGCTCTCCCGCTGAAAGACGAAGAGTGCCGACCAAGGGTTTAGAAATTCAAAAACAAATGCGTATCTTTATTACCGGAGCGACCGGCTTTATCGGCTATCATGTCACCAGGCTGTTAAGGGAGCAGCAGTGTGACATCCGCGCACTGGTACGTCCCACCAGCGAAGTGGCCGAGCTGATAACACTCGGAGTTGAGCTCATCGAAGGTGACTTAAGGGACAGTGGTTCGGTTCGCCATGCCATGGCCGGCTGTGATCAGGTCTATCATCTTGCTGCCGACTACCGGCTATGGGTGCCTGATTCTGACGAAATGTACAGGATCAATGTCCAGGGAACACGCAACATCCTAATGGCCGCCCGGGATTCGGGAGTAAAAAAGATAGTGTATACCAGCTCTGTAGGGGCGCTGGCCACCACCAGGGATGGCCAGGCAATGACCGAGGAATCTCCCGTCCGTCTGGAAGAAATGGTCGGGCATTACAAGCGATCAAAGTTTCTTGCCCAGGAAGAGGCCTTGAAGTTTGCTGCCAAAGGCGTGCCGGTAGTGATTGTCAATCCATCCACACCAGTCGGACCCATGGATAGAAAACCAACACCAACCGGCCAGATGATTGTCGATTTTCTGAACAGAAAAATACCCGCCTTTCTCGACACGGGTCTTAATTTCGTGGACGTGACGGATGTGGCCCGGGGACATCTCCTTGCAGCCGAATACGGCCGTCATGGCGAAAAGTATATCCTGGGCAATGTGAACCTGAGTCTGAAAGATTTTTTTGAAATGCTGGCCGATATCACCCATCTTCCGGCTCCCCGGTTCCGGCTGCCTTACTATCCTCTGCTGGCGGGCGGCTGGTTCTGCGAACATCTGTCCAGGGTAACCGGCAAGCCGCCTCTTATCCCTTTGACCGGCGTCAGGATGGCACGCAAGTACATGTATTTTGACTGTTCAAAGGCGGTCCGTGAGTTGCACTACACCATGCAACCGGTCCGTGGCGCACTGGAGGCGGCCGTGGAATGGTTTCGCACAAATGGCTATATAAAAAAAGTGCAGCCGTGAGGGGCTCAACATTCAAGTAATTTTTACATTGAGAAGTTATACTAATGCAACAGTTCAGAGCGGCAAACTAGCACCAAAAACTGTAGCTTCACCGTAAAGGATGCGTTGATCATGGATATCATATCCCTCGTGAAAAGCCGACTTGGCGATACCTACGATTTGCACCGTCGCTATATTAATCCACAGTTTGTGCGTGTGTTACAGGTTATCGGATTTGACCGGAATTATACCTCAGCCAAAGGGGCATGGCTTAAAGACAAAAAAGGCGCGGAAGTGCTTGATTTTTTGGCTGGTTTCGGTGTTTTTAATATCGGCCGCAACCATCCTTTGGTGGCCCGGGTCCTCCATGATATGTTAGACAGCGATCCGGCAAGCATGGTCCAGATGGATGTGGGGACCATTTCCGGCCTCCTGGCCGAGGCGTTAGCTTCTTTGGCGCCAGGTGATCTGGAAGCGGTTTTTTTTACCAATTCAGGAGCTGAAGGAGTGGAGGCCGCACTGAAATTCGCCAGGCAAGCCACGAGAAGGAGCAAGGTGGTTTACTGCAACCACGCCTTCCACGGTCTGACCTTGGGGGCCCTGTCTGTGAACGGCAACGAGGAGTTTCGCGGCCGCAACGAACCGTTACTGCCTGACTGTATTCCTGTCCCATTTAATGATCCGGAGGCACTTGAAGCCGCCCTTTCCGGGGGGGATGTGGCCGCATTCATTGTGGAACCGATCCAGGGAAAGGGTGTATTCATTCCTGATGACGACTATTTACCAAGGGCCCGCCGTCTGTGTGACGAATATGGTACGATTCTCATTGCGGACGAGGTCCAGACCGGCTTTGGTCGCACAGGCAGGATGTTTGCGGTGAATCACTGGGACGTTGTCCCGGATATCCTCGTCCTGTCCAAGGCACTTTCCGGAGGGTATATCCCGTTAGGCGCAATCATCAGCAAACGGGCGATCCATTCCAAAGTGTTCGACAGCATGGATCGATGTTTTGCTCATTCCAACACTTTTGGCCAGAATGACTTTGCTATGGCCGCAGGTCTTGCCACCCTTCACGTGCTTGAACAGGAGAATTTGGTTGAGCGCTCGGCCAGGATGGGTGACTACATTAAGAAAGGCCTTGAAGAGTTGGCGGGCGGCTATGAGCTGATTCGCGATGTCCGAGGAAAAGGCCTTATGATCGGAATACAGTTCGGCGAACCCAGGTCATATACGCTGAAAGCCGGTTGGAAGCTCTTGCACAAAATAAACGCGGACATCTTCTGCCAAATGATCACCATGCCTCTCCTGGCCAAACATCATGTCCTGACCCAGGTGGCGGGACACGGATTAGATACTGTTAAGATTCTGCCTCCCCTTATTATCGACAAGAGCGATGCAGACTATTTTCTTGAAGCAATGGACCAGGTCCTGAAGGAAGCACACAGTTTTCCCGGTTCTGCCTGGACAACGGTCACGGAACTTGGCATTCGTACTGCCAAATCCGCATGATTTCGCGAAAAGAACTTCTGGAGGGCATATTAAGTGCGCTTTGGCGGCAGATAGCCCTGCATCCGGGCGCTATTATTGCGCTGGGCCTGACATTGGCCCTAATCTCGGTCCTGTCCGCGGTTTTTTTTCTGCGTCTTAATAGCAACCAGGACCGGTTGGTCTCCCCTGAAGTGCCTTTCCACAAAAGATACCTGGAGAATCTAAAAAACTTCGGCGATCAAGAACACCTCTATGTTGTTATCAAGACCGGTGGTACTGAAGAAGGAAAGAAAAAGGCCGGGCAATTCGCTGAAAGCCTGAACCAGCGACTGCTCCAGCATCCAGACCTTATTCAGGCCATCTACTACCGCATTTTGCCTCGTGATTTGGGGGATGGGGCACTCCTATTCGCTTCTCCGGAGGAGGCCGAAACCCTTGCCGAAACAGTGGTCTTCCTGGCCCCTGCCTTGAATAATTGGATCAAGAATCCCAGCCTGGCAGGCTTCCTGGTTCAGATAAGTGTATTGCTCGGTTCGGATCAAAGGGCTATACCCACATTTGATGCTTCCCTTTTGCACCAGGCTTTTGAAGCATTGGAGCGGTTGCTTGCAAACATAAACAATGTTTTAGCGGGCAAACCTTCAGGATCTTCTATATTCAATCTCGCTGAAATCGGGGGGGAGTATTTTTTCACTAAGGACGGCAGGCTCCTGGTCATGCGGGTTTTGCCCAAGAAAGATTACGGGACCATGGACGTTATCGGCAAACCCATGGAGGTGGTCCGCCAGGCGTTAAAGACCACGGGCGCCGACTTTCCCGGCCTTGAAGCCGGTCTCACGGGACGGCCTGTACTCCAGGCCGACGAGATGCAGACTACTGAGAAGGATATGACCAGGGCGTCTATTATCGCCGTGATTCTTGTAGGGCTTTTGTTCACGGTTATCCTCCACGGGTGGTTTAGGCCCATCTTGCTTTTGATCTGCCTTGGCATGGCCATGGCCTGGACCTTCGGATTCGCCACGGTGACCGTAGGCGAATTGAACCTCTTGTCCATTGTTTTTGTTTTGGTATTGGTGGGTATAGGCGTGGATTTCGGGATACACATGGTCATGAGGTACATAGAGGCTAAGAGGGGCCAGGTTGGCGTGGAAGAGGCGGTCCTCACCTCTATGTTCAAGACGGGTCCCTGTGTCATCTTGGGCGCAACCACCTCGGTCTGTGCCTTTTATTCTGTGCTCGGGTCCGATTTTACAGGTCTTGCACAGTTGGGGCTTATCGGGGGTACCGGTGTTCTTCTGTGCCTGCTAGCCACGTTGACCGTGCTTCCGGCTATGTTGCTGATAGCGGGAAGGAAAAACCTTTTTCCGTCATCTGCGCCCCGGGTCACCGCCATGCCATTTCTTGAACGTCTCTCTGCGCGACCGGGGTGGGTGCTATTGATTGTTGTCGCCCTGAGCCTTGCCGGGCTCCCTGGCCTTTTCAAGGCGCGCTTCAATTACAATCTATTGGAGCTTCAGGCCAAGGGCCTGGAATCGGTGGAATATGAAGAGCAATTGATCCGCTCATCAGACGAATCTACCTGGTATGCTATTCTTACGGCGGACAACCTGGATGATGTAAAGCGGTTGACCAAAAGCCTTGAGGCCATGCCCAGTGTGAGCAAAGTCGATAGTATCTTGGATTTCATTCCGCAAGAACAGGCGCAGAAGTCGGCCCTGTATGCCAAGGCCGCTAAGGCCTTAGACGACATTCCAGTATCTGACTCCGTAACCACAGGCCCTGATCCGGATTCGTTGATCAATGCCTTAGCTCATCTTGGTTCAGTCCTGGAAAGTTTAGAGGAAAAATTGTTCGCTGCCGGAGCCGGCGCCGAACTGATCCGCATTGACCAGTGTATTACTCAAATACAGTCCTCCCTGGACATCCTTCAACATGACCCGGCAAAGGTCTCACGCCTGACAGTGCTCCAGGCCCAATTGCGCAGCAATATAGTGAACACACTTCAGCAATTGAAACGCTGGCTTAATACAAAATCGGTGACACCAAAGGATCTTCCGGCCTCCATTCGAGACATATACGTGGGCAAGGACGGCCGTTATCAGATTAAAGTCAGCCCCAGCGAAGATGTCTGGGACTTTGAGAAGCTGGAGCATTTCGTGTCTGACTTGCGGCGGGTGGACCCCGAAGTGAGCGGCGTTCCGGTAGGGGTGCTCGAGTCGGCCAGGTTGATGCATAGGACCTTCCTTTTCGCGGCCGCACTGACTGTGTGTCTGGTGAGCCTTATCTTGTGGTTCTATTCATACTCTCTTCGCTACGTACTTCTCACACTTTTGCCTTTAGGGGTGAGTATGCTATGGCTTTTGGAATTAATGGGCATGATTGGCCTGGACTTTAATTTAGCCAACTTTTTTGCTATCCCCATTCTTATTGCTATCGGTGTGGACGGGGGTGTGCATCTCCTGGCACGATGGAAAGAGCTTCAAGGCAGTGGCGGGTTGTTTTTCACAAGCACGCCTACAGCCGTAACCTTGAGCTTTGCCACCACTATGATAGGGTTTGGCGGCCTGCTTTTTGCGCACCACCGCGGCCTGGCAAGCTTAGGAGCGGTGATGGTGCTCGGGTCCTTAATGGGGATGCTTGCCTCTCTTTTAGTGCTTCCACCGGCGCTCAAGCTTTTTGGCAACTTCATTCTCAAAGACAAAGGATAAAGGCTAGGATGAAGCGTATCTCAGTAGCATTGCTGTTTGCGATCAGTTTGTTTGCCTGGGGCAGTCCGGCCCTTACCGGCGAAGCCCTCGATTTCGCTGTCATTCAACCAGGTCAGCCAGGCACTTCCCATGAGGCCCAGCCGGTCATGGACTCCTTAGCCCACTATGTGGAAGAGAAATTTGATGGAGGGATCACAGTCAAGGGACGCTATTTCAACGACCTTGACCAGGCCCTGGATTTTATGCACAATACCCCGCCCAAGTGGGGCATTGTGCGTCTTGGCTTTTACGCCCAATTCTCCAGGAGTTTTCCCATGACGGCCTTAGCTTCAACCCGTCCCGGAGGATCGGGTAAAGACGTGTGGCGGCTGGCAGTAAACCATGAAGCCCCGGGGGAGTGGCGTGCCTTGCGCGGAAATGTATTGGGAAATATGCTTTTTGAGACAGATGCCGCGGCCTGCATCCTGTTCGGGTGCGGAGCTGCACAATTGCCATTTAAGTTGAAGGGTACATCTAGTCCCCTCCGTTCCTTACGAATGATGATCAAGGGAAAGGCCGCTGGCGTTGTGTTGGATCGGATGCAATATGAGGCACTGAAGGCCCTGCCTTTAGCCAAGAAGATTAAGATCATTTTGACCTCCGGAGAACTCCCCACGAGCCCGATGGTCTGGTTTGGGCGTCCGGATGAACGGATGGAGCGATTGGCCGCCATACTCAAAGGGATGCGCCGTGACCCGGACGCGGATGCACTGCCGGGCCTCCTTCAAACCGACGGCTTCGGCCCGCCGGACAGTGATTTGCCCGGATTCAGGTTGGGTGTAAAATGACGATTGTCCGTAGCCTGTTGGTGGTTCTTTTTCTTATTGGAGCGTGCGCGAAGGTCTCTGATCTGCCACGGCAGAGCGCCCGGGAGACAGTAGATAAGGACCCTGCCGTGGCAGACTCAAATTTTGTCCTCTGGACACCTTGCACCCGCAAACAGGCAATACAGTGGACTGCAACTGCCGGAAAAGATGCCGGGACCGCCATAAAGGCCGCAAGTTGCTATGTAGTTCTGATAAAACAGGGAGGGGATAAAGCGTTGAGGCTTGCCGATGCCAGGCAGGGTCGGAACCTGGCCGAAGCAGCAGTTAACATGCTTCCCAACTCCGGATTGGCCCACTATTTGGCCGCATACCTGACCGGTCTGGAAGCTGAGAATGATCCCATGCGGGGCCTCAACCTTGTACCAACTATCGAGCGCGAGGCATTGTTAGCCGCCAAATTGAACCCGGAGATCGATCACGGCGGACCTGACAGGATGTTAGGCGAGTTGTATTTGCATGCACCAGGTTTCCCTGTGAGCGTCGGTGATTCAAGCAAATCCGTTGTCCATTACCGCCGCGCTCTTGACCACGGCTCTGAGTTTAAAGAAAACCGGCTCGGATTAATAGAGGCGCTTTTGACTGAGGAAGAGCGTGGTCAGGCCTGTCTTGAGTTGCACAGGCTCCTGGATGACATGCCACCTGCTCATGGTATTGCGCCACAATGGAGGGAGGCCATGGAACTCCTGAAGCGCATGTGCTCAATGCAGGAACCAGAAGAGATCTATTGAAGGGGGCCGGCGGCTTTTTTACTCATTTGCGTTTTAGCAGGTGATGTCGTGCTCTGCCCATGGCCATGAGCGGAAAATAATGTCGGTACATGTTGTAGTTGAGCATAAAACCTCTGGCAAGCTCGCTGCCCTGATCCAGGTTATCCACCGCTTTGGCAATGTCGGTGCGTTCGCCGATCCCGTAGCCGGGGAAACCGGTGCCGGTATATTGTGGCTCATCCCAG
>JAUWHV010000169.1 GCA_030605675.1 Deltaproteobacteria bacterium
CGCCGCAGATTGGGTTTTTTCAGCGGAATCATGTCTATGTTGGTCCTGTTCCTTAGTTGCTTCCTGTATGCCTGCTCCCAGGCTCCGGTCACAGGCAGGTCCCAGTTAATACTGGTTAGTCCGGAGCAGGAAAGGTCCCTGGGACTCAATGCCTATAAAAACATCCTTCAAAAGGAGAAGGTCAGCCAGGATCAGGTCTTGAATCAGATGCTGCAGACAGTGGGATGGAGAATTGCAAACGCAGCCCGAAGACCGGATTTCGATTGGGAATTCACGCTCATAGAAAATGACAAGGTGGCCAATGCCTTTTGTCTTCCGGGCGGCAAGGTATTTGTGTATACAGGTATTCTGAAATATACAGAGGATGAAACCGGCATGGCTACTGTGATCGGCCATGAGGTTGCACATGCCATGGCTCGACACGGGGCGGAAAGGATGAGCCTGACTCTGTTGGCCCAACTGGGGGAAACGGCTATGCAGACAGCCATCAGGACCCAGTCGGCCAATACGATAAGGGCGTTTGATTGCGCATACGGATTGGCGGCAAACGTAGGCGTGATGTTGCCATACAGCCGTACCCAGGAATATGAAGCAGACCATATAGGGCTTATTTTGATGGCAAAGGCGGGATATGATCCCAGAGGTGCTCTAGGGTTTTGGGAGCGCCTTTCCAAGGGGAAGTCCGCCTCCTCTCCCCCTTCATTTCTTTCTACTCACCCAACCGATTACGATCGTATTGCAAAAATTCGGAGTTTGTTGCCGGAGACCCTAGAGTATTACACTAATTGAGTTTGAAGTGCCTAAAGTGAGCTAAAGTGCCTAAAGTTGTGGTGCGCGCTTTCAGCGCGGTTACTATAAATAGACGGAGCGAAGCGATACCTTAACTTTAGGCACTTAAAACTTTAGTTCACTTAAGGCACTATTCCGGCTTGTCCGGGTTAAGGCTTTAGTAATTCAAATCCTGTGGTTGGCTCGAAAGCACGAACTGCTGTTGTGTCAACTAATTCAAATAATATTACCTCCATTATATGCCATACCTTCACACCGTTCCGAACGCATCCGGTAACTGAGGATATTTTTCTTCCACAGGCCATATGCATATGCAATATAGGTTTACCTTTTTCATCAGGGAAAATCGTTCCTGTCCCTGCTATCTCATGGACATTATCAAGAATATGTTCCATAGGAATAATTGGTTCTCTGCGTCCATGTTCAGGGCCTACTATAAGTTTACTACCTTTATCAGCTCCGCCAAGAATGATTAAAGCTGCTGCTTTAATAGATTTTTCACGGGAAAATTTTTCAATTTCTTCGTGAACAATATCTCCATCTTCAAGACGAATAATAAAAGTTCTTCCTTGTTTAGCCTGTGAGTATCTCATGGTTTACTTAAAGAATTCCTTTAAGATATGGTAGCGGCCTTCTATGACTGCCGCAAAAAATAGCAAAGGTAGAACCACAGTAAAAAACACTATATTGGCCTTTCTCCACCTTTCCTTCGATGTAAGACGAGTTTCTGAGAATCGGTAGCCAAATCCTCTCCATATGCCAATCCCCCATGCGATCATCATAGCCGGCAGTTCAAAAATTCCGTGTGGGACTATCATAACCGCAATTTCAGCACCTGACATTCCCGAAACTTTTGCAATTACCCAACCCATAATGATGCCATTGAAAATTGCTATGGAGGCAGGAATTATTCCGAACAAAACGACTAAGCACATTGTGAGATAGGTTGCGAAAAGATTATGGGCAAATATTTGGAGAACAAAGGCTATGGGTTTTTTGTCCAGGAATTTATCAGCTAGTTTTCCTGTCACCTCCTGCAAAAATGGGAAATTATCCGGATATGCCCAGCCAATAACTAAAGCGCAGCAATACAAAATGGTTGCAATAAATATGCAATATTTTGCTTCTGAAATCGTCTTTCCGGATTCGCAAAATAGGTTTTTTACTGAGTCTTTATTGAGCATTGAAATTAAATAAAGTCCTAAAAGGGGCCGGGACATGACGCGTCCATGTTTTTATGCATTTTGTTATTATTTTAGGTTATATTGGTTATTCAAGGCAAATTTCTCTCCACGCTATAATGCCTCACCAACAAAAGACCGGATTATGAGCCTTTTGCAAGAGACTCATGGATATATTTTTATTGCAATTATGCCTTAAATCGCTGGAGCTTACTACGTTATGAATTCATATTTCACGGAAAAACAGCCTAAGAGCACTTTTTCCGTGGGTTATCTGGTGTCTGCATTCATAATATTGTTACTCTTCTCTGTGGTGGCATTAATCAGCGCTGTGGGCATCTATCGGATATCCATAGAGGGATCGAAGAATCTGCTTGAGAACCGGGCAGTGGACATAGCTGTGAGCCTGGGCTTTACCTTGGAAAGGATCGGTCTCAGGAACGAGCTTTTTCCCGAACTTGTAGCTACTGACAGATGGGATGACCTTGCCTTTCTGGTCCTTTATGATCAGGATGGTACTGTGTTGCTCCATTCCAATCCTCTAATGGTGGGAAGAAGCCGGATTGATCCTGATGTAGAAAGAGTGATTTCGGAGAAACGGCCAAAGATCCATTTTGCTACCCTTGCAACTGGAGAAGAGGTATTTGTCCTGGATTTTCCTTTACACCTTCACCTCTCTGAACAGGGCAATAGCGGCAGCGAGAATAATATTGATCTTGAACAGTCTCGCGCGACGGAGGAAATTGAGTCTGTTGACAACGCCAGGGCATACTGCCTGAGGGTTTCTCTTCATCCATATCCGGCCCGGACAATTCTCAGGAAGGCCAATTTTCAACTTGCTTTAATTGGACTTGCCCTTACCACCTTATGGGTGCTGACGTTCTTTTTTCTCTGGGCATGGCGCAGAAATTATCGTCTGGAGGCCATGCTGCGTAAACAGGAGCGAATGGCCGCCTTGGGTGAGATGGCCGCAGTCCTGGCCCATGAGATACGAAATCCATTGAGCAGCATAAAGGGTTTTGCTCAGTTTTACTTGGAGGGCACAACAGATCCTGATGAAAGGGCGGATTTTTCCGTCATTGTGGAGGAGTCCAGGAGGCTTGAGGGCTTGACGGCTGATCTCCTTACTTATGCAAGGCCTATTATGCTCAATGAAGAAAAGTTTGATACGGAGAGGTTTTGCCAGGAGATTAAAAGGAGTATTGCTCCTTTAAGAGGTGATGTGAAGTTTCATATGTTATGTGAAAAATTGGAACTGCGTCTTGACAGAGAAAAATTGATGCAAGTAGTTTTTAATCTGGTACGAAATGCTATTGACGCAGTAAGTGAAATCAAGGGAGGCGAGGTCTGGTTCAGCATGAAATCCAGTGGCCCAGTTCTGATGCTTACAGTAGAGGACAACGGCCCCGGGTTGTCTTTAGACGTGAAGAATCGTCTTTTTGAGCCTTTTGTTACTACCAAGGCAAAGGGTACCGGACTAGGGCTTGCCATAGTAGACCGTTTGTTAGAGGCTATGGGTGGTGAGATTGGTTTCAGCGACCGCGAAGGCAGCGGCGTAATTGTTAAGATTACATTACCATACCGTATAGATAATTGAGGAATTGAGGGAAAATGATAATTGAGGAATTGAGGAATTGAGGAATTTAGGGATTTAGGGAAAATGATAATTTAGGGATTGAGGGATTTAGGAATTGAGGGATTGAAGGAGTTTTTTGATTATAATTCCTCAATTCCTCAATTCCTCAATTTGTAATAGGTATTTGAGCCTTGAGTAAAAACAACGATACAAAAACAGTCTATGTGTGTCAGTCATGCGGCCAGACTTCGGCCAAGTGGCTTGGTCGTTGTCCCGGGTGCGGGGCATGGCATACAATGGTGGACGAGCCTGTAGATACTCTTGTTAGAAAAGGGCGAAGTCTTTTTGCCGTGAGTCAATCTGCTCCTTTACCCCTGCTGGAAGTGTCTGCAGACGTTGATGAGTCCAGAATTTTCATTGGGATGAATGAAATGGACAGGGTACTTGGTGGAGGGCTGGTGCCGGGCAGCCTGGTGCTATTGGCCGGAGAGCCGGGCATAGGTAAGTCTACATTGCTGCTGCAGATACTTTGCCGTCTGGCCTCTAATCAAAGTCAAAAGAAAGTCCTATATGTCAGTGGAGAAGAATCATTGGTTCAAATCAGGATGAGGTCTGAGCGTTTGGGAAAGATTCCGGAAAGTCTGTGGGTTGCGTGTGAGTCGGAACTTGATCGGATTATTAAGATGGTAGAGGAACAGGGTCCTTCTATCCTGGCTGTTGATTCCATACAAACTCTGTTTTGCGGCGAGATATTGTCGGCTCCCGGGAGCGTATCCCAGGTCCGGGAGGCCACTGCACGGCTCATGCAGCTTGCCAAGTCCAAGGGCGTGCCGACGATACTTGTGGGCCATGTGACAAAGGAAGGGGCTATAGCAGGCCCTCGGGTACTTGAACATCTGGTGGACACTGTATTGTATTTCGAGGGGGATCGGAGCCACACATTCCGGCTTCTGAGGACTGTAAAAAACCGTTACGGTCCAACTCATGAGATAGGTGTCTTTGAGATGACTGAGGCCGGGCTGAAACAAGTTCCCAACCCCTCTGAGGTCTTCCTTGGCCAAAGGCCAAAGGCCGTTCCGGGATCCGTAGTCGTTCCGTGTATGGAAGGTACTCGCCCCATCCTGGTGGAGATCCAGGCCCTGGTGAGTCCTTCACACCTGTCAATGCCGAGGCGGACTTCAACCGGTATTGACAGTAATCGTCTGGCCTTGCTCATTGCGGTTGCAGAAAGACATCTGGGTGTGGCACTTTATGATCGGGACATCTTCATAAATGTGGCAGGCGGGCTTAAGATATCAGAGCCGGCAAGTGAACTTGCCGTAATAATGGCTATGGTCTCAAGTCTTAGGGATGTTCCCCTGGATATGGACACTGCTGTTTTTGGAGAAGTTGGTCTCACTGGAGAGGTGAGGGCGGTTGGAAGGGCGGAATTGAGACTCAATGAGGCTGCCCGTCTGGGGCTCAAGAGGTGCATTATTCCCCAGGCTGGATCTGATCGTCTTAAGTTCTCAGATGGCCTGGAGATCCTTCCGGTGAGAAGAATAGATGAAGCAGTAGCGGCAATGTCTGAAGTCTCTTGACAGTCAGTTAACCCTGGCCTACATTCACGCACATTATTTGACGTTGGCCTTAAAGCGGGTTGCCTTGACAGAAATGCCGAGGGTTCAGCCCTTTATTGATAATAGGAGATAGATAGATCATGTCTGGAGACAAATTGATACATGTAACAGATGCAGAGTTTGAATCTCAGGTCTTAAAAGCTGATAAGCCCGTACTGGTTGATTTCTGGGCGAGCTGGTGCGGACCGTGCCTGGCCATTGCACCTGTCATTGAGGAGTTGGCCGGCGATTATGACGGAAGAGTAGTAGTGGCAAAGATGGACGTAGACAAGAGTCCTGCTACTCCGGGCAAGTATGGCATCAGGGCCATCCCAACCTTAATCGTTTTTAAGGACGGGCAGGTTGTAGAGCAGATTACCGGTGCAGTGGGGAAGGCTGTTATCGAATCCGCTATTAACAAGGCATTGTCCTAATTAGCGTCTGAACGAAAAGACCGTTCAGACACAATTTTGAATTCTAAATTTTGAATTTTGAATTAAGGTATATGTCTTTTAAATCTTTTTCCATAATTCACCATTCAGCATTCACCATTCAGCATTGTCTATAAAGATCTGTAATGAATAAAACGCATTATCGAATAAGAAGCCGTAAAGGATTGTCGGCAAGATATCTTGTGCTTTTAAGTCTTTTAATTATCGGCGTTTTTGCCGGATGTGCCGGCAAGGACAGCGGCATTGAGGCCGGTAAAGATAAAGGCGTGTTTTCATGGTTTCGTTCTGCAGCCGGGCCCCCGGAACCGGAGAGCGAGGTTGATTTGTCTGACAAGGCCATGGACTACTTTGTACATGGGCGCTATATCCTGGCAGAGGAGATATTTCAAAAGGTCAGGGATCGCTATCCCTTCAGCCCGTTCGCTACGCTTGCGGAATTGCGCCTTGCAGATTGCAAGTTTTACATGGGCGATTATGACGAAGCCATCTCCCTTTATGAGGAGTTTGAAAAGCTTCATCCCACCAACGAGGCAGTAACATATGTGATCTATCAGGAGGGTTCCTGCTATTACAGATTAATGGAAGGCCCTGATCGTGATCAGACCTTCACCCACAAGCTCATTGAGACCTATGAGCGGCTCCTTAATAGATATCCGGATAGTCCATACAGTTACGAGGCCCGTAAACGAATAGCAGAGGCAAAGAACCGTCTGGCCCAGCATGAGGTTTTGGTGGCCCGATGGTATATTCGTACAGGGCAGGTGCCACAGGCTAAAAACCGCTTGGAGACTGCCGTGGACCTTTA
>JAUWHV010000009.1 GCA_030605675.1 Deltaproteobacteria bacterium
GATCATGCGGTTAAATCCACCATGATTGAATATATGGACGACGAAATAAAAAGGCTGAATCGACTCATCCAGGATTTTCTGGACTTTTCCAGGCCTCGAAAACCCATATTCAAAAAAGTGGAATTAAACGCCTTGATGAAAGACTTGATACAACGGCTGAGGCTGGAATGGGAAGAAAAGGGTATTATTATTGATGCTGATATTTCCGAAGAAAAATGCCCGTCACGAGCAGATCAGGACATGCTTTCTCAAGCCCTGTTCAATATTATCAAAAACGCCTGCGAAGCAAGTGACATTGACGGGCATGTATTGGTAAAAAGCAGTTTGTCTTATGGTAATTGGATTGCTCAGATAGCAGATACCGGAAAGGGGATGGATCAGGAAACGCAAAAGAGGGCCCTTGAACCTTTTTATACTACTAAGGCTCAAGGCACAGGTCTTGGGCTGGCCTATGCTGCCAGGGTCATCGAGATCCATGGAGGTGAAATGAGTTTCACGGAGAATCATCCCAAGGGGACGATCTTTGAAATACGACTTGAATGTAGCCTAGGTTGAGCGATTAGCCTTTAGCGGTTAGCTATTAGTTTAATGATTACAGGATATTTTGCTATTACAAACCATTTTTCAAAGCTAAACGCTAATGGCTAACAGCTAATCGCTCAACTTAAAGGAGACGCTAAAGGAATTATGGCTTTAATATTGATAGTTGATGATGAATCCAAAATGCGACACATCCTGAAGATTATGCTGAGCCTTGAGGGACACAACGTAGAAGGGGCTCAAGACGGTGAAACAGCTCTGGCAATGGTTCGGGAAAGGCCCTACGATCTGGTTATTTCAGACATACAAATGCCAGGAATGGATGGGCTCGCCCTGCTCGATCATATCCAGGCAATGGAAGTACCGTGCCCGGTCATCATCATTACTGCATACGCAACCATTGACTCCGCTGTTAAGGCTATGAAAAGAGGGGCTGTAGACTACATTACCAAACCCTTCGAGGAGTCATACATAATACTGATAGTGGAGAAGGCCCTGGGTGTATCGAAGATCCTGACGGAGAACAGAGAACTCAAGGAGGAACTGAATAGATATATAGGAGATGCCGATTTAGTATGTGTATCCCGGGCTATGGAGCATCTTTTAGAGGCGGCCCAAAAAGTGGCTGCAAAGGCAGATACAACGGTCCTGATTACCGGCGAATCCGGTACAGGTAAAGAAATAGTAGCGAGATTCATCCACCAGAATAGCCCTAGGGCCCAAAGGCGTTTCGTAACGGTCAACTGTGCGGCAATAACAGCAAACCTGGTAGAAAGCATTTTGTTCGGCCATGAAAGAGGGGCCTTTACCGGGGCAGACAGACGCAAACAGGGATTTTTCGAGTATGCAAGTGGTGGAACCCTCTTTCTGGATGAGATAGGTGATCTTCCCATAGAGGTCCAGGCAAAGCTCCTAAGGGCCCTTCAGGAAAAAATCGTCCAGCGTGTTGGTGGGAATGAGCCGATTGAAGTGGATGTTAGAGTAGTTTGTGCTACAAATCAGGACCTTGAATCCCTGGTGAAACAGGGAAAATTCAGGTCGGATCTCTTTTACAGGATTGATGTTTTTCCATTACACATCCCTCCATTAAGGGAGAGAATGGAGGCTATAATACCATTGGCAGAGCATTTCATGCGGAAATTCCGGGAACGGCCTTCAGAAAGACCTCTTCTCACCCAAGGAGCTAAAAGGATTCTGATGGACCATGCCTGGCCTGGAAATGTACGGGAGCTGGCAAACGCCGTGGAGAGGGCCGCTATCCTGGCTGGAGAAGAACCTGTAACTACAGAACACCTGTCTTTTTTGAGAACCAACAAGGTGCGGACCGGAACTGTTGAAGCTTTGAAGCTCCCCCTTGGCGGTTTGCCCCTTGAAATATTGGAGCGTGATCTTATACGTCAGGCCCTGGAAATGGCTGGTAATAACCAAAGTGCCGCAGCAAGACTATTAGGTCTCACCCGTTCAAAACTCAGAACCAGGGTAAAGCAACTGGAGGCATACAGTTGATAACCAACGGCCGGA
>JAUWHV010000043.1 GCA_030605675.1 Deltaproteobacteria bacterium
CTATCATGAGATCTCAACTTACCACAGGAGGTCTCATGGCTATTTGTCCAAAATGCAGTTCTGAAAAATGTGTGAAAGATGGTATTATAAAAGGAAGGCAGCGTTATCGTTGCAAATCTTGCAATTTTAGGCATACCGTTCAACATCGCGGGAAAAGTCCTGATGTAAAACGGCAAGCACTTGAGCTTTACCTTGAAGGATTGGGGTTTCGTTCTATCGGCCGATTTTTGAGATGCAGCCATGTCGCCGTTTACAATTGGATCAAATCGTTCGGTGAGGCGGCAAAAGAGCTTCGCTCCGATTCGGCGCTGAAGGTTGTGGAGATGGATGAAATGCATACCTATGTCTTTTCAAAAAAAACTACTGCTGGATATGGATTGCTGTTGATCGACATGGAAAAAGATTCGTCAACTGCGTATTGGGCAACCGTGACACAGCAACCGGTAAACAACTGTGGGATGTCCTCCAAGACAAAGAAATCCGACAGGTGATGACAGATTTCTGGAAACCTTACGAGCATTTTGTCCCAAGCGATATACACATACAATCGAAAGCAGAAACGTATACAGTTGAAGGCTACAACAGTTTGTTTCGTCATTTTCTTGCAAGACTCAGAAGGAAGACGAAATGCTACAGTAAAAGTAAAAAAATGCTTCTGTGTTCCGTCATACTCTTAATGCTCAAATGGAACGATGGACTGTCAGCTATATTAAATTAACAATGCCTCTTTTATTTACCCCAACGTGATATGTTAAAGAAGAAAGCTATATTGTCTGGCTCCATGAATAATTTTTCGTATCTGAACGGTATTAGCTTTCACCACATAAAATACAAGATATTTTCCAATTATCAGCATTCTATATCCCAGTTTTTTTAGTCGATCATCTTTTGGAGCTACGCCCAATTCCGGATTAAAGGCTAATTGAGAAATTGAGCGATTAAACTTTTCAAGCATAGAAACAGCAGCAGATGGATTATCCATCATAATGTAATCAAAAATATCATCCAAATCATTTTCCGCTGTAGGTAAGTACCTGATTTCAAAAGGGCTGCTCAACTGATTTTTTCTCTTAGCTTCTTCATAAGTTTTTCATGAGTGATTCCCTGCTCACCAGATGCATCTAAGGACTCCGCTTCTCCAAGTTTATAATATAATTCAAGTAAATGCTGAAAACGCTCATAATGCGCCTGGCTCATAACTACCATATCGCCTTTCCCATTTCGTGTTATAAATACGGGTTGGTCCTCACTATGGCAAATCTCAGATATTTCCATAGCCCGATTACGCAAATCAGATATAGGTCTAATTAATGGCATAATCCCTCCCTCCTATCATAATTATTGTAATATATTATCATAATAATGATATTTATAAAGCAAAAAATCTCGATCTGATGTGTCAAGCGTCAGGTAATGGGGAAAGTATGATAGGGGACTTAGTTACATTATGAAGTTATGAATCTGAACCGCCCCAGTACGATTTTCCGAACCTACAGGGCAGGCAAAGGCGCCCCAGTACCATCTGCCGGAGCTATCCCGGTTGAACACCCGGAGGGTACCCGATTCAACAGGACAGGCTACCGCCATTTGGGTGAAAAACACACCAGGCTTACTAACAAGATTTATATTTTAACCGCAGAGAACGCCCCGGTTAAATAGCCTTGCAGGATTTAACTGGGCAAGCAGAGAAATACCTGGCCAGTCGGCCAGGTACTGACTGTCAGGCCCTTTGCGCAACCGGATAACTGCCCACATACGCAAAAACAGGTCTGCGTCCTTCTGCGTAAGTCCGCGGTTAACAATTAGTCCTTGCTCCATGCTTCCGTTGGGTTTGTCTGCGTAAGTCTGCGGCTAATTCTCCCCTATAATGTCTTTCGGACATTGACCTATTTTTCTTAAACACAATCAGGATCGGGTTTAGCCCCACTTTCGCACTTTTTTAAAAGGTTGTATTTTTGGGGTATAAGAAGTCAATTGTGAGCGCCGACACCCGGCGGTCACAATTGACCTTGAACAAAATTGAGCATTTTTCAAAGGTCTCATCACATTCATGTAATTCCGTTATGTTAGGCCGATTCTTGCAACAATAGGAATCATTTAATGTTGTAGACTTCATCATGGGGTCCCAACATTACAAACTTAATGGTTTCGTCAGATGTTGCGGAGCAATCGGAACAGGCAACAAATTCAGCGTCTCTCTTTTTTCGACAGGCAGCACAATACAGGTAGATTATGATGAAGTTACGTTTGATCGGGCAAGAATAAAACCCTCTCAAGATACCCTTTAGAGGTTCGCCAAGTTCAACTGGATGCTCCATAACCTGGCGAACTTTCTGTTCAATCTGCTTTTTTATGCCGGCATGTTTCCTGACACCTTTCAAGAATGCCTTTTCAAATTCTGCTTTCATCAGCCAGCAAAAACTTCCTCAAAGGTATGCCATTTGGCCGTACCGTCGCGAAGCCTGGACTGTATATCGAGTAGTGCTTTATGGAAGTCAGGGTCAGAAAGTATGATCTCCATGCTATCTCCTTGCACTTGCCGTTTGAGTGCGAGGACAAATTGCGTAATAACATCGGCAACTGTTGTTCGGTTTTCTCGAACATATACCTTGACAAAATCCACCAAATCCTGATCAAGGCTGATATTTAAACGTGTCTTAGGCATGATATCCCTCCCTGTTATAATGTTCCCAATATACACCCATCAGGAACAATTGTCAAAATGGAAAACGCTGAACAGGCTGGAATGCGAAACGGGGAACGTTGTTACATTAGGGAGTTTAGGGGACGTATAAATTTTCCCCCTCGCTTGATATGATCTGAGTGTAATGGGGGACGGGATAAAAATTTAACTGGGCAGAAATTAAGCAGATTGATCAAGGTACCACTTGTAAGTTAGCCTGAGTCCTTCAATTAAAGTTGTTCCGGCCTTCCATCCGAGACTGGTCAGTTTTGAGACATCAAGTAATTTTTGCTGAGTACCATCCGGTCTTGTCTGATCCCAAACAATTTCGCCTTCATAACCAACGACTTTTTTTATCGTCTCAGCCAATTCCATGATCGTAATATCTTTTCCGGACCCAACATTGATGTGAGAAAGCATCGGTTGTGTCTGACTATCGTAAACGCTGTCATCGAGTGCCATAATGAAAACACAAGCAGAGGCCAGATCATCTACATGCAGGAACTCGCGGCGAGGGCTGCCACTTCCCCACAAAATAACCTGTGGGGATTGTCCGGGATTAGAGTTCTGAGACGCAAAACCAAGAGCGACACGGATGTCTTCCGGGATGGGACCATAGAAAGACTCGTCTTTTTTCATTCCTTCCCAGTCGGCCCGGGCAGCCAGTTTTGCCAGATGAAATTTACGTATCAGGGCGGGAATCACATGGGAGTTCTCCAAATCGAAATTGTCATTTGGGCCATACAGATTTGTCGGCATAACTGAGCGGTACCTGGTCCCATACTGGCGATTATAGGACTCGCAGAGCTTAATGCCGGCGATTTTCGCAATAGCATATGGCTCATTAGTTGGCTCAAGCCTGCCGGTAAGAATACATTCCTCTTTCATTGGCTGCGGGGCATGTTTGGGATAGATACAGGATGATCCCAGGAATAAAAGCCCTTTGGCCCCTGCCTTCCACGCAGAGTGAAGAACATTTGTCTGGATGACCAGGTTATTGTAAATAAATTCCGCAGGGTAGATATTGTTGGCCTGTATGCCGCCCACCTTCGCTGCGGCAAGAAAAACATATTCAGGCCGCTCCACATCAAAGAATTCTTCGACTTTCTCCTGTCTTGTCAGGTCCAGTTCCTGATGGGTCCTATAGACAAGATTTCCGTATCCCAATTCCCCTAATTTTCGAAGGATAGCCGAGCCTACTAAACCCCTGTGACCTGAAACATATATTTTGGAAGTCTTGTTCATAGTTCTGATTCGTTTATATCTCTAATCAAATTGATTGTAAGTACGAAAGCCTGCTTTTTTACATAACCGGTCTTTTTCTGCATCTTTCAGATCCTCTCGCACCATCATCTTAACCAGCTCATCAAAAGATACCGTTGGCTCCCACCCTAATTTTGAACGAGCCTTTGTGGGATCGCCCAGGAGAAAATCCACTTCAGTCGGCCTGAAATAATCCGGATCAATCTTCACAAGGCTCTTCCCTGCTTCACTGTCTTTGCCTGTCTCATCGGCCCCACTTCCTTCCCACACAATTTTTATTCCTATCTCTCCAAAGGCCTTTTCAACGAACTCCCTCACAGAATGGGATTCACCAGTGGCAATAACATAGTCCTCAGGGTCTTCTTGCTGCAACATCAGCCACATGGCCTTCACATAATCTCCAGCATAACCCCAGTCCCTCTTGGCATCCAGATTACCCAAGTATAGTCTTTCCTGAAGGCCCAGCTTGATGCGTGCAACCGCTCTTGTGATCTTGCGGGTTACAAAAGTTTCACCTCTTATTGGAGATTCATGATTAAAAAGGATACCATTGCAGGCGAACATATTATACGCTTCGCGGTAGTTGACTGTGATCCAGTATCCATAGAGCTTGGCAGCTGCATAAGGGCTTCGCGGATAAAAGGGCGTGGTCTCTCGCTGTGGTATCTCCCGGGCCTTTCCAAAAAGTTCGCTTGTAGATGCCTGATAAAATCGCGTCTTCTCCTCCATTTTCAGAATTCTGATAGCCTCAAGGAGGCGCAAGGTCCCAAGTGCGTCCGCATTGGCAGTATACTCAGGTGTTTCAAAAGAGACCTTGACATGACTCTGGGCCGCCAGGTTATAGATCTCATCAGGCTGAATTTCCTGGATTATACGGATCAGGTTCGTAGCGTCCGTGAGATCTCCATAATGCATGAAAAAACGGACATCCTTTTCGTGAGGATCTTTATAAAGGTGATCCACACGAACCGTGTTAAACGAGGAAGACCTGCGTTTAATACCATGTACCTCGTAACCCTTTTCTAACAAAAACTCCGCCAGATAGGCACCGTCCTGGCCTGTAATGCCTGTAATCAAGGCGCTTTTCATGGTGATATATCTCCTTCTTATTGTTCAATATAGTAATATTTATGGTAACATCAAGGCTGGTATTGTTGTTAAAACTGATAATCTTGCTACTCTGGGAACTAATGATAGCCTGGTTTTTTTAATATGTGCGGAATCTGCGGCCTACTCGATTATAATCACAAGAGCGCTATTGATCTTCCGTCTGCGGTGCACCGCATGGCCAACCATCTGGTACACCGCGGACCGGATGCTGAAGGCTTCTGGCAGGAACCTGGTGTGGCCTTAGGGCACCGCCGCCTTTCCATAATAGATCTGGCAGGCAGTATCCAGCCTATGCAGGACCCAACCGGCCGCTACATCCTGGTCTTCAATGGTGAAATATATAACTATCCGGAGCTCCGTACAGACCTGGAAAAACGTGGAATCCGTTTTAGAACAAAAGGAGATACGGAGGTCCTGCTGGCCACCTACATCACGTATGGTCCTGGTTGTCTTGAACACCTGAACGGCATGTTTGCCTTTGCAGTTTGGGACAGGCAAGAGCAGGTCCTTTTTGCTGCCAGGGACCGTATGGGAGTAAAGCCTCTTTTTTTCGGGCAAGGTCGTGGCGGTCTGATGGCCTTTGCATCCGAACTCCAGTCCTTGCGCGATTTGCCTCTGGACTTTTCCATTCGTCCGTCCGCTCTTGTCCAGTACCTGCGTCATGGTTTCATCCGATCCCCTAACACAATATTCCACGGGGTCCGGGAGCTACGACCTGCCCATTTCCTGCGATACAGCCAGGGCGAACTCGAAGTCCGGCCATACTGGAGCCCTCCACTGCCTGACTCCGGGTGGAAACGCAGACCTGAGTCCGAGCTTGCTGAAGAACTACGCGACCTTGTTCGCTCTGCAGTACACTTTCGATTGAGAAGCGACGTCCCTCTTGGGGCCTTTCTTTCCGGTGGCCTGGATTCAAGCGTCATTGTTGCCGCTATGCGGGACCTTGGAGAAACGGACATCCATAGCTTTGCAATCGGGTTTGAAGAGGCGAGCTTTGACGAAAGTCCATACGCCAAACAGGTTGCAGACTATCTGAACACGGTTCACCATGAAAGCCGCAAGGCCTTGCGGGCCGGGGACTTACTCTTTGATCTGGTCCGTCACTACGGTCAGCCATATGGAGACTCTTCGGCCATACCGACATGGAATCTCTGTCAGGAGACCCGCCGTCATGTTACCGTGGCCCTTTCAGGTGACGGTGGGGACGAACTGTTCTGCGGCTATCGCAGATATGTGGCTCGCCGTCTGCTGGCGTGGTATCAGAAGCTTCCGCAACCAGTACGCAAGAGGTGCCTGGCAGCCGTCATAAAACGCCTGCCGGAGGGCACTGCATATTACGACCACAGTCTCATCAAAAAATTGCGTCTTTTTGTGGACTTGGACCAGCGAGTAACCGAAGATCCAAACGATATCTATCCGGCATTTTTCAAGACAGAGGATCTCGCCATTCTACTTAATACGGAGCAGAATTCTGTCGAATATGAACACCAAAAGACAGAAATGACGGCAGATCAACAGATGAACCCGATAGATATTATGATGCGGTCGGATATCTTACACTACTTGCCGGACGATATCCTGACCAAGGTGGACCGGGCAAGTATGGCCCATTCCCTTGAGGTTCGCTCTCCATTTATGGACTATCGAGTCGTGGAGTTCGCCTGCCGCCTGCCTCTCCGTTTTAAGTTGAAGGGATTAACCACCAAACATCTGTTGCGCAAGGCCTTTGCGAAAGACCTCCCGCCAGAACCCCTCAAGAGACAAAAACACGGCTTTGCAGTTCCCATGGGGGACTGGTTCCAGGGACCTCTCAAGGCTGTTTATGAGGATGTCGTGCTATCAAGTTCCAATGGAGCCCTGGTAAGCAAGGACGAGGCAAGACGACTGCTGAAAGAGCACCAACACGGACGCACGGATCACGGGCACCGCCTTTGGCTCCTGCTCTTTTTGTACGCATGGTATAAGTGGTGGCAGGGTATTTGATGAGGAAAGAACAGCTCATTTTCCTTATACCGTCTCTGGCAGGTGGCGGGGCCGAACGGGTGGCCTCCACCTTGCTCCCGTACCTGGCCCGGCACTTTGACCTCACTCTGGCGTTGCTGGAGGATCGCCGGTCATATCCAGTACCGATAGATATACGGGTGACGGCCTTTTCCGGACTTCTTGGCAGCCAGGCTGCGCATGTCATCCGCATTCCATATCATATCCTGGCTCTGGCATCACTCGTCCGTAAAAAACAGGCAGAAATGGTGTTAAGTCTTATGGAGCAAGCCAACATTATCAATCTCCTGGCGGCTTCTTTTACCGGGCACCTGGCGGTGATATCCCAGCGCACAAATCCCAGACAACAGTATGAGGGCAAAGGCCTATTGGGCAGGATGATTTCACAAATATCCGGCCGGCTCTATCCCAAGGCTGCCCGGATAATTGCCGTGTCTAATGGAATTAAGGAAATCATAGTATTGGACTACAAGCTGGATGTTCGACGAATAGCAGTGATTCCAAATCCGGTGGACATGGCGTCTGTGGCAAAAAGGTCAAAAAAGGAACCATCCATGGCCCTGCCTGGTGACTACCTGCTCCATGTGGGGCGGCTTAATGTGAAAACAAAGGCCCATGATATCCTGCTCAATGCCTTTAAAAAATTACATTCTTTCCACCCGGATCTGAAGTTGATCCTTGTGGGCGACGGGCCTGACAAGGAACAAATCAAAGCCCTGGTCAATAACCTGGATCTTGCCGATTCTGTTATTTTGGCTGGCTGGCAAGAAAATATATTCGCATTCATGGCTCGATCCAAGGCCCTTGTCCTGTGCTCGCGACACGAGGGTTGGCCTAATGTCTTGGTGGAAGCGATGGCATGTGGTTGTCCGGTAATAGCCACGGATTGTCAAACCGGCCCGCGTGAAATCCTGGGCGATAATGAATATGGTCTGCTGGTGCCGGTGGACGACCCGGAGGCTCTGGCCCATTCCGTGGAAAAGTTGCTGACTGATAAGTCCTGCAGAACACATTTTCAAGCACAGTCCCGACTACGGGCGCAGGACTTTGATCTTGAACAGATAGGTTCAAAGTACGTTCGTCTTTTACAAAGCATAGCAGAAACCAGGGCTTGACTATCGTCTCACAAGGATGTATTTTGAACAATAAAATTGATCAAAAATTTCCCCTTTTTTGGCTCTTTCTCAGAAAAGCCTTATAGCATTATGCAAAACACGCTATCAACCTACTTGTTTTGGGATATTGACCAAGACACCTTGGATTTACATAGACATAAACGATTTATTATTGAGAGAATGCTCCAATACGGAAGGCCGGAAGATATTCACTGGCTTCTTGATCATTATTCAAAAGATGATATCGTTGATGTTATCAAAAGGTCTAAAACAATAGACCGGAAAACAGCCAGTTATTGGTCCATCCATTACCATATCCCTGAAAAGGAAATATTGTGTTTGAACAGGCCGTTGATTCAAGACTGCTTTTATTAGCCGGAAAGCTTTTCTCAATAGCCGGCATTGCGGAGAGGTTTTACCTGGCCGGCGGCACTGCTTTGGCTCTGCATCTTGGTCACAGGAAAAGCGATGACCTGGATCTGTTCTCGGAGAAAGAATTCTCAATTGAAAAATTATGTAAAATAATTGAAAACCTAAACGGGGAAATACTAATTGCTGAACAGGAAACAATACACGCTAATGTCGAAGGCATGAAATTGTCACTGTTACTCTACCCATAAACTCACCAAGCCATTACAGAAGTTCGACGGCATAAAAATAGCCGGCATCGAAGACATTGCCTCTATGAAAGTTATTGCCATTACTCAGCGGGCCGACAAGAAAGATTTCTATGATTTATATGAAATCCTGAAGCATTTCCAGCCATTAGAGCTAAAAGACATGTTTTTGAAAAAATACGGAGGGCAACGAATAAATTGCTACCATATACTCAAGTCCTTTTTCTATTTTCAAGATGCGGAGGATTCTCCCGATCCTATATCTCTGAATGGAACAACCTGGGATGAAGTCAAGACATTCTTTATTAATAATGAGAGGAAATTAACTAAAGGGCTGATGTGATTACAGGAATGGCTATAGACTCCACTTTCCTATGGTAATTCGAAGCAGAAAATAGGGCTTGACTATCGTCTCGCCAGGATGTATTTTGAACAATAAACTTGATCAAAATGTATTTATAGTATGGGAATTTCCATTATTCAGACAGGATGAACAGGATTGTCAGGACAAATAAAAATCTTGTAAATCCTGTTTATCCTGTCAAAAAGAGTCCCGCCGCAGGCGGCTAATCCAATTTACATGCTAGAAGGCCTTATCACATCCAAAACGCGCGTAAAGCTCCTAATGCGTTTCTTTCTTAATCCGGAGAGCACTGCTTATCTGCGGGAATTAGCTGCAGAGTTCGGTGTGTCGCCCAATGGTATCCGAGAGGAATTGCGACATTTGGAGCAGGCACACTTACTGCTCAGCGAAAAAAAAGGCAGGCAAATCCACTTCCGGGCCAATCAGTCTCATCCTCTGTTCCCTGATCTTAGAACAATGGTCCATAAGGCCTTGGGCATTAATCGGATTCTGGACAACATCCTTAATCGCCTGGGCCGTCTGGAGGCAGCATACCTTATCGATGACTATGCCTTGGGGCGGGATACAGGTGTTATAGATATCCTGTTAGTGGGCGAAATTGATCCATATCACTTAACGGATTTAACAAAAAAAACCGAACGATATATTGAGAGGAAAATACGCACGCTGGTGTTTTCTCAGGAAGAGTTTGAACGATTGGGGCCGGAGATGCTCAAGCGGCCACATGTCAGGCTTTGGGGATAATAATTGGGTAACTATTCAGGTTGATAGACTGAAGGTGGAAGGCTTTTAGGGAAGGAAAAGGCAACTGTGGAATACAAAACAACAAATCCCTCCATTGCTGTTATAGGGACCGGCTACTGGGGAAAAAACCTGGTGCGGAATTTCAGCGCGCTGGGTGCCCTTCAAGTAATAGTTGACACAAATTCCGAAATACTTGACCGAATGGCCCGGGATTACCCCGACGCCAAGGTAACCGCATCCTACTCAGAGGTCCTCAATGATCCGGCCATTGCGGGCTTAGCTATTGCTACGCCTGCCGAGACCCATGGTGCCTTAGTACGTGAGGCCCTGCTTGCCGGA
>JAUWHV010000171.1 GCA_030605675.1 Deltaproteobacteria bacterium
TCCGCCATGATTGCGACGCGCCGGCCGGTTGCGTGTGAGGCTGCGCGGATTTTTTCGATTATTTTTTTATGACTCGCGAAATCGCCGTGCGCAAAGTTAAGACGCGCCACGTTCATGCCCGCCAGGATCATTTGTTCCATGACCTCCGGTGACTCGGAGGCCGGCCCAATAGTGCAGACGATCTTTGTTTTGTTGGCTGGTAATGTCATGGCTACCTCGCGGGCCGACTGCAATGCCCTGTTGGATTGATGATTGTTGATTGATGATTGTTGATTGTTCTTCCAATACCTCTCAGGTCAACTGCCCTCTGACCCTTGCCCCGTACCCCTTGCCCTAAACCCCTCCTGCTTTTAAGGCATTATCAACAATCTCCTGTGCCTCTTCCTGGATCTTCTTCAAATGCTCTTCACCCTTAAAGCTCTCAGCATACAATTTATAGATATCCTCGGTACCGGAGGGCCGTGCTGCGAACCAGCCATTTTCCGTCACTACCTTGAGGCCTTCAATGGGCGCATTGTTGCACGGTGCTTTGGTCAGTTTTGCGGTTATGGGTTCTCCTGCGAGGTTATCTGCCGTGACCATACCGGGGGAAAGACCTTTAAGAACCGCCTTCTGCTTTGGTGTGGCCGGCGCATCAATGCGTTGATAAATGGAACTGCCAAATTTCTCCTCAAGATCTTTATAAATCTCTCCAGGGTCCTTGCCGGTTTTGGCTGTGATTTCGCAGGCAAGAAGATCCATGATGATTCCGTCTTTGTCCGTGGTCCAGACTGTGCCGTCTCTTCTCAGAAAGGACGCCCCTGCGCTTTCTTCACCTGCAAAGCCGTAAGAACCGTCAAGTAGACCGTCCACGAACCATTTGAAGCCTACAGGCACTTCGCACAGTCTTTTTTTCAGGTAGTCTGCCACCCGGTCGATCATGGAACTTGAAACCAGGGTTTTGCCAACAGCCGCGTCTTCCCTCCACCCGGGCCTGTTCTGAAACAGATACCAGATAGCCACGGCCTGATATTGATTGGGATTAAGAAGCCCTGCGGTCCTCGTAACAATACCGTGGCGGTCAGTGTCCGTATCGTTGCCAAAGGCGATGTCAAACCTGTCCTTCAGTTCAATCAGACTCGCCATGGCATAGGGGGACGAGCAGTCCATGCGGATTTTGCCGTCTTTGTCCAGCGTCATGAAAGAAAAGGTGGGATCCACAGCCCTGTTCACTATCTCAATAGAAAGCCCGTAGAGTTCGGCAATGGGGTCCCAGAAATAAATCCCCGAACCGCCTAAGGGATGCACACCGATCTTGAGCCCCTCTTGGGCGATGATTTCCATATCGATGATGTTCTTGAGGTCTTCCACATAAGGGGTGATGTAATCGTATTCTTGGGTTGTATCGGCCTTCAGGGCCTTCTCAAAGGGCATCCTTTTCACGTCCTTGAGCCCGCCCTGGAGAAGTTCATTGGCCCTGTATTCAATGGCCCTTGTCGTCTCCACAGAGGCCGGACCTCCCTCAGGTGGATTATATTTGAATCCGCCGTCCTCAGGCGGGTTGTGAGAAGGAGTAATGACAATTCCGTCTGCAAGCCTCTTTGTCGTCTTGGCGTTATAGGTCAGAATGGCATGTGATATCACCGGAGTGGGTGTATAACTCAAACCTTTCTGGACCACGACCGTTACACCGGCCGCGGCAAAGAACTCAATGGCAGTGGCCAGGGCAGGCTCTGAAAGGGCATGTGTATCGATCCCTATGAAAAGGGGTCCTGTAATCTTTCTGAATCTTCTGTATTCATAGAGGGCCTGGCAGATGGCCAGGATGTGGTCCTCATTAAAGCTGTTTCCCAACGACGACCCCCTGTGCCCGGAAGTGCCGAATGCCACGCGCTGACCAGGGTCCGAGACATCAGGTTTATGCGTATAATAAGCTGAGACGAGCCTTGGAATATTAGCCAGCATAGACCTGGGTGCAGGCTTGCCTGCAAGTTCGTGTATCGGCATTGTTTTTCTCCTCTTAACTCGGACAAGCCGGAACCAAACAGGATTTTATCCAATTGATTTTCAGCTTATCCGGAAATACGAAATTCACAACTAAGATACTATAAACACACCGGCCGGACAAAGGGCATCCTTGCCGGCATACTCTGTGCAGCACCGCCCATGTCCTCCCGGATGCGCATCAACAGGTTAAAATGACTTCATCATTCGATATCAATACATTCAAGGTATAAGTAACCGAATACGCCATGCAATGCTGTCATATCAAGTAAATGGGTTACACACTTACTTTTTCACGCTGGTGGCCAAAGACCGAAAGCCCATCTTGACCATTCCGGAAAACACCGAGAGGCTAAGACAAGCCTTCCGCCATGTTGTGCGAAAACATCCTTTTTAATTACTCCAAAATCATTTATGTTTTCTAGCTGGATGTCAAACAGGTAATACTGATAATTTTGCTGACGGCTATTGAAGATAGCAATAAACTCAGAATGAATACTGAACAAGCCCTTTTAAAACTCAGAGATTCCATTACAGAACCAGAAGGTGTCCTGACCTTAACCGGGCTTCTGGGCACTTCCTCGGCCTGGCTGATTGCAAGACTCCTCAAGTCTGTCAATCACCCCATACTCTGGATTACTCCCCAGCAGAAAGAAGCAGAACAGGTAGCATCAGACCTTTCCTTCTTCTCGGACTTTCCTGTCTTATTGTATCCTTGCCATGACTCGCTTCCTTTTGTGCCTTTGCTTCCCTCAACCGAAACAATATCTCAGAGGATTTCGACACTCTACCGCCTGGCCACTGAGGATGGTCCTGTTGTGGCAGTTGCCCCGGCGCAGGCCCTTGTGGAACTCACAGTTCCTCCTGAGATCCTTTTAAACCATGTAGAGTATCTCCAAAAAGGAGAGGAAGTAGACCGGGAGGAGTTGCTCAAATGGCTTGTTGATTCAGGCTATGAACACTGTGCCATAGTCCAGTGCAGAGGGGAATTCAGTATTAGGGGCAGTCTGCTGGACATCTTTCCGCCTTTAACAGCCCTTCCTGTGCGAATAGACTTTTTCGGCGATTTTGTGGAAGAGATGCGCCTCTTTGACCCGCTCACGCAACGGTGGACTGAAGACCTGAATGAACTGGTTATACTCCCGGCCCATGAACTCATATTTTCCCGGTCCATGCTTGAATCAATCCATGAAAAACTGGTTGAACGGGCGGCTAAGTATAATTTGCCTGCCCGGAGAGTACATGAAATCCTGCAACAACTGGAGGCCAGAAGGCTGGTGGAGGGGCATGAGGCACTGCTGCCACTTTTTTATCCAAAACCTGCCTCTGTCCTGGACTATATTCCGCAACAGACTCCTATACTGATTGACAGGCCAGAAGAGGTTGAAAGGGCACTGGAAAACTACTGGAAAGCGGCTAAGCAGACATACAAATCAGCCATTAACGAACACAGAGTTTTTTCTCCCCTGGAGTCTCTACTCTCTGACCAGGAGCAGCTTTCTAAACAGATGAGGGATCATACCTGCTGGCTGTTTCAGGACATCAATCTATATGGATCCCCATCAAATTCCTCAATCCCTCAATCCCTCAATTCCTCAATCCCTCAATCCAAAGTGCTTTCCTTCAACCTGCCGGCCTCAAACATTCAAGAGCTGGAAATAAAATCGAGCAAGCCGGACCTGACCTTGATGCTCGGAAGCGCAAAGAGGGGAATTGATCTTGTCGGACCGGTGCTTGACCGGCTCAAAGACTGGATTGAGGCGGGAGAAAGGATTGTCCTGGTAGTGCCTGGCCAACGGCAGGGCCAAAGGATGATAGAACTCCTCAGCTATCATGAGCTTATCAGTGATGAGGCCAGGCCTCCCATACTCTCAGCACCTTTGACCAATGACCCGGCAGAACCCGGGCTTATGATCTGTACCGGACAACTCTCTTCAGGATTCGCCCTTCCTGGTGAGGCCTACATAGTCCTTACGGAAGAAGAGCTGCTAGGCACACGGGACGGACGGACCAGGGGCCCAGGGAGAGAGAAAACAACCGTAAGTGATCTGACCTTTGAGGATCTGAAGCCCGGTCAACCGATCGTACACAGGGACCATGGTGTAGGACTCTATAAGGGCCTTGTCAGGATAGAGACCGGTGGGGTTCCGGGGGAATTCCTTTTTCTCGAATACCGCGGTGGCGATAAACTCTATCTGCCGGTAGACCGCCTGGGACTGGTCCAGAAATATATCGGGATAGAAGGTCGCGCTCTACGGCTTGACCGGCTGGGAAGTTCAAGCTGGCAACTTGCGAAACAAAAGGTCAAGAAGGACATATATGAAATCGCCCACGAACTGGTTGACCTCTATGCCTCAAGAAAGGTGAGCAAGGGCTTTGACTTTTCACCTCCTGATGCCATGTTCCGGCAGTTTGAAGCCTCATTTCCCTATGAAGAGACCAGGGACCAGGCTGCCTCAATAGAAGAAGTCCTTTCTGACATGCAGGAACCCAGACCCATGGACCGGCTGCTATGCGGAGACGTGGGCTACGGCAAGACAGAAGTCGCCATGAGGGCCGTATTCAAGGCTGTTGAAGACGGAAAACAGGTGGCCGTACTGGTACCTACCACTCTCCTGGCAGAACAGCACGAACGGACATTTATACAGCGGTTTCAGAGATATCCTGTTACTGTAGAGGCCCTCAGCAGGCTCAAGACCAGACAAAAACAGAGAGAGATCCTTGCCGGGATCAGCCAGGGCCGGGTCGATATCATTATAGGCACACACCGGCTGCTGCAGCCGGACGTAAAATTCAAGGACCTGGGACTGCTGATCGTAGATGAGGAACACCGTTTCGGGGTTAAGCACAAGGAACGGCTGAAAAGGTTCAAGCAGACTGTTGACTGTCTTACGCTTACAGCAACACCAATCCCAAGGACTCTTCAGCTCTCCCTTCTGGGAATCCGGGATCTTTCAACAATCAACACCCCTCCCAGGAACCGCATACCTGTCAAGACCTTCATGGCCGAGTTTGATGACTCGTTAATAAAAGAAGCTATAGAGCGGGAGATCAGCCGCGGCGGCCAGGTATTTTTTGTTCACAACCGGATAAAGGGCCTGTACAGGCTGGCAGAGCATATCCAGCGCTTAACACCTGATGCCAGGATAGAGGTCATCCATGGACAAATGAATCCCAGCGAACTTGAGGAGATCATGATCCGGTTTGTAAGGGGTGATATTGACTGCCTTATGTGCACCACTATAATAGAATCCGGTATAGATATCCCGTCTGCAAACACCACGATAATAAACCGGGCTGACAAGCTTGGGCTTGCCGACTTGTACCAGCTCAGGGGCAGGGTCGGAAGGGCCGGTGAACAAGCCTATGCCTATCTTCTCATTCCCCGGATATCCGAGATGGGAAAAGAGTCCATAAAAAGGCTCAAGGCCATTATGGAACTCTCTGTGTCCGGAGGCGGATTCCGCCTTGCGATGCAGGACCTTCAGATACGCGGGGCCGGGAACATACTTGGAGTCTCCCAGTCAGGGAGTATCGCAGAAGTAGGATATGAACTCTATCTTGAATTACTGCAAAAGGCTATAGACGAGTTCAAAGGACTTCCTCAAAAAGATGAAATAGACCCGGAAGTAAACCTGGGCATACCCGCGTTTATCCCTGAAGAGTATGTCCCTGATGTGGAACAGCGTCTGCTCCTTTACCGGAGAATGGCACGACTGGAAAACAACGAAAAAGATGCGGATTTTTCACTGGAACTCAGAGACCGCTTCGGCCCGATGCCGGAAGAAGTTGCGTCTCTACTTAAGGTAATGGGGATAAAACGCACGCTGAGGCTGCTGAATGTGATACGGCTTGACAGGAGTTTTTCCAATAATAAAGAACGTATTGTCTTGGGTTTTGGGCCCGAAGGCCCACCCCATCCCGAAAAACTCATAGAGGCGGTACAAAAGAACCGGCAGTGGCGCCTGTTGCCGGATGGCAGACTGATTATTTCTCCTGAATTTGTTGAAAAAGATGGGGATAGGCTTGCAGGCATTAGGCAGACCTTGCAAGTACTAGTAAAAATGGCTACAAAGGGGTAATTTCGTTTGAAACTTGAAATTGGAAACTAGAAATTTGGGAGAGATGAAACAAAAGCATGAAGTCCAAATTTCTAATTTCTAATTTCAACATCGGGCCCTGATTTTCCAAAGCTAAACGCTAATGGCTAACAGCTAATCGCTTAATTTAGGTATTACTTACCGGAGACGCAAGTATGATTATACGCAGCATATTTTTCCGTACCTTTTTCGTTGTGTTGGCTGTCCTGACATTTGAGGCCCATCCGGCATACGGTATCATAGTCGACAGAATAGCTGCCATAGTAAACGGGGATGTAATCACTCTTTCCGAACTTGAAGGCTGGGCGCAACCCCTGGTTCAGAAGTATACTAATGAAGAAATGAGCAAAGAAGAGATAGAGACAAAAAAGCAGGAAATCCTTGCCCAAGTCCTGCCACAGTTAATAGACGATCGTCTTGCACAGGAAGAAGCCAAGAAACTGGGTATAAAAATAGGTGAGCGGGAAATCGAGAGGGCCTTGGACCAGATATGTGAAGACAACCATATAACCAGAGATGAGCTTTCAGCAAAACTTGCATCTGAAGGCCATACACTCGAAGAATACAAAAAGGAGCTAAAGCAACAAATTGAGAGAGCAGAGCTTATAAATGCACAGGTGCGAGCAAAGATAGTAGTAACTGATGAACAGGTTAATGAATATTTGAAAGAACATCCTCTCAATAATAGCTCCAATGCCCCGCTCTATATAATGCAACACATATGTGCGAAATTTGAAGAGGGTGATCCTGAATCCAGGGAGAAGGCCAGAAGACGGATTGAAGAGGCCTACAATGCACTAGGGGAAGAAAAAGTTTTTGAAGAAGTGGCAAGGCGCTATTCCGATCTCCCATCAGGCCAAGACGGTGGATACCTGGGCGCTTTTACCTTGAAGGAGATGGCGCCCTCTGTCAAGGAGGCTGTAGTCAACCTTAAACCAGGTGATTTTAGCAAAATAGTTGATACTCGGGTGGGTTGGCAAATCTTCAGATTAAAGGAAATAGTACAAAGCGGGCAGACTGATCTCGACTCGGCTCAAATAAAGGAAGTCAGAAAAGAACTCTACCGTGAGCAAATAAATGCCCGGTTTGAAGAGTGGCTCAGGGAACTACGTTCAAAGTCAACTATTCAGATACTTCTTTGATTTTTTCTGTAATATTCCGAAAAAGAAAATATGTTTAAAGAATCTTTAGGGGAATACCTCAAGCGGGAACGGGAACTACGCCAGATTTCCCTGGAGGAAGTTGCAGAAGGCACCAAGATTGCGATCTACAGGTTAAGGGCTATGGAGGCCGGCCGCTGGAACGAGCTGCCTGCCGAGGTCTTTGTGAAAGGCTTCATAAAGAGCTATGCTGAATTCATAGGTCTTGTTCCGGAAGACGTCATCCTTCGTTACCAGGAAATCCGTGCTGCTGATGAAAGTCCTGACGAGCCAACTGAGCCGGCATATAAGCCGTTATTTAATTATGTAAATAAAGTCTCTCTGTTTAATCGAGACTTAATCAGTGCCGCAGCAGCGCTTTTTCTTATTCTTTTATTGCTTATACTGGCAATTTGGTTCTTCTGGCCCTCAGATGAAAAACACGAAACAGATCAAAACCTCACGCCTCCCGCGATCACTTCATCGAAAGAAAGACCTGCTATAGACAATGTTGAATGTTGAATGCTGAATGGTGAATTGTGGGAAAAAATTTAAAAGACATATACCTTAATTCAACATTCAGCATTCAACATTTATTGTGCGCCGCAGATTGGGTTTTTTCAGCGAAATCATAACGGAATAATATGCCCGATATCTTCAAGAGTCCTGCATTTGTAATTTCAGGCCAGGACATGGGAGAATCCGACCGGCTTATAACCTTTTACACAATGGCCAGAGGAAAAGTGCGGGGCATTGCCAAGGGGGCAAAAAGGAGCCGACGCCGCTTTGTAAATGCACTTGAGCCTTTCACCATGCTCAACCTGTCTCTAGCCCTGCCACGCACCACAGGTTTGAACAGGATCGACTCTACTGAAATCCTGGATAATTTTCCACAGCTAAGACATAAAGTCGAATGCTATATCATGGCCAGCTTATGCTGCGAACTGGTCAATCTCTGGACTAAGGAAGATGATCCCCAAGAAAATCTCTTCAAACTCCTTAGATGGTACCTTAACTCCATCAATGAGGGCTTTCACCCGAGAAAGACCACCCTCTTTTTCAAGACCATGCTTCTGGCCCTGGCAGGTTATGCCCCTGATTTTGATCAATGCCTCCTCTGCAAAAAGCCGCCGACGGGCAATCATGCTGTCTTCAAACTTCATGCGGGAGGATTTATATGCAGCGGATGCCGGAAGGCAGGTGGAAAAACCCATAAAATAAGCCTGGGAACACTAAAGTCCTTAAGGTATATTCAGAAAGGATCTCTTGACAACCTCCATAGACTGACTATGACAGATGCGGTACTTGAAGAGGCTTGGTCCCTCATGAAAAGCCTTCATTGCCACCATTTGGAGCAGGTACCCGCTTCTTATGTAGCCGTTAACGGCTTGAAACTTGAAATTGGAAATTCGGGGGGAAATGAAAAGGCCGAATTTCCAATTTCCATTTTCTAATTTCAACGCTCCATGAACGTCTATAAAGGATTAAAGGATTGGCTTGTCTTTGAATGAATGTACGTACAGGTCTTGAGACCTTTCTGGAAAATACGCCGTCATGGGTCAGGGGGAGAAGGCTGGGGCTCCTTTGCAACCAGGCCTCGGTTGACCCACGCTTAAGACACTCCAAGGACCTGATATTTTCCATGTTGCCAGGCCATCTGAAGTGCCTTTTTAGCCCTCAGCACGGCCTTTATGCTGAAAAGCAGGACAATATGAAGGAGTCTCCTGATGCATTTGACCCGGCCCTTAATATCCCGGTCTTCAGTCTCTACGGAAAAGACAGAGAGCCTTCTTTCGGGCAATTGTCAGAGATAGACCTTCTTGTCGTGGATCTTCAGGACATAGGCTGCCGCGTATACACATTCATCTGGACTCTCTACCTGGCCATGAAGGCCTGCGCCAAAGCAGGTGTGGGTATAATTGTGCTGGATCGCCCCAATCCTCTGGGAGGTAGATTGATAGAAGGCAATCTTCCGGCTCGGGACTGTCAATCCTTTGTGGGGCTCGCCCCCCTTCCAATGCGTCATGGCATGACTATTGGAGAGATAGCCAAGTTTTTCATGGAAGAGCAAGGTCTGGATCTTGAATTACATGTTGTGAAGATGCAGGGCTGGAGGCGAGAAATGGACTTTGCTGCAACAGGTCTCCCATGGATATGGCCTTCTCCAAATATGCCTACCCTTGATACAGCCAGGGTATATCCGGGGCAGGTCATCTGGGAAGGCACAAATGTCTCAGAGGGAAGGGGTACTACCAGGCCATTTGAGATATTCGGTGCTCC
>JAUWHV010000069.1 GCA_030605675.1 Deltaproteobacteria bacterium
TAAAAAATAAATTGGTAGAATTTGCGCCCGGATTTGCCATAGATTTAGTCGATTTGATTGAGTAAAACCGCAGGCATAGCAGTGTTATGTTGAGGATTTTGCGATTGAGGATCGATTAAAGATGTGGTGAAGATGGGATGCAAAAATGCCAAGTTATTTTTTACCAGGCCCTTAATCAGAAGACAAAGTAAAAGTGCATGGTGCAAAATGTCGGTTAATATGATAAATTAGTCGTAACTATTCAGGTGGATAGACTGAAGGTAGAAGGCTGAAGTAACCGCCCGCTTCGCTCAAGACGCAAAGGACGCAAAGAAATGACGGGGATGAAAAAAAGCTTACCGCAGAATTTAGAGGATTCATCTCTGTTCGATCGTTGCGAAATGCTTGAAATCCTTCAGCCTTCAGCCTTCAGCCTTCAACCTGAATAGCTACAATTAGTCATCGATTTTAACAGTGGCCGCAGGATTTTGGCCAAAAGAACTAAATTATAGGGAGAATAAACGATTGAAGGAAAAACCAGCAAATCCTATGACAAATCCTGTTCTTGAGGAGCAGGACGAAAGGATTCAGGAAAAACTACGGAACATAGACAATAAAATCATGGTAATGAGCGGCAAGGGCGGTGTTGGTAAAAGCACTGTATCCATAAACCTGGCAATCGGGCTTTCCCTTGAAAATTATTATGTCGGCCTCTTGGATGTGGATCTGCACGGGCCTAATGTGCCCAAGATGTTGGGTGTGGAAAAAGGAGAGCTTCAACAGCGGCCGGATGGCACGGTTGGACCTGTTTACTACTCGCCCAACCTGAAATTTATGTCTATAGAACCCCTTTTGCCCACAAAAGACTCTGCGGTCATATGGCGTGGACCCCTTAAGACATCTGCTATAAGGCAATTTATTTACGAAATCGAGTGGGGAAAGCTCGACTATCTGATAATTGACGCGCCACCAGGGACTGGTGACGAGCCGATGACTGTGGCTCAGACCATACCCGATGCCTATGCAATAGTAGTAACTACGCCCCAGGAGGTAGCACTTCTGGATGTCAGGAAATCCATAAGCTTCTGTAAGCAGGTCAACATGCCGGTCTTGGGCATTGTAGAAAACATGAGTGGCATGATCTGCCCACACTGCGGCAAGGCTATAGACATTTTCAAAAAAGGCGGGGGAGAGAAACTGGCTGAAGAGTTGGATATTCCCTTCCTCGGACGCATCCCTGTTGATCCGAGGGTCGTCACCACAGGGGATGCCGGGCGGCCGATTATTGCTTCATACCCCAACAGCCATACAGCAGACGCCTTTCAAAAAATTGGAAGAAACGTAATCAATGTTACACAGGCCCTAGCTGAAGAGAATAAGGAAAAGAAAGAGGAATCGAACACATGAAAATTGCAATACCAATTGAAAACGGGATGCTGAGCAGCCATTTCGGCCATGCAGCCCAATTCGCTATAATAGATGTTGAGAATGGAAATATCGCCAAGACCCAACTCCTTGTACCTCCTCCCCACGAGCCGGGCTCACTGCCGCAATGGCTTCACGAACTGGGAACTACACATTTAATATGTGGAGGAATTGGAGGCAGGGCCGTGGAGTTAATAGAGGCCGCCGGAGTACAAGTAATTGCAGGTGTAACCACCGCTGACCCGGCGCGGCTGATGGAGGACCTCCTTGCAAACCGCCTCAAGGGTATAACAGGCCCCACATGTCCAGGACATGGCGAGGAAGGCCATCAGTGTCAACATTAAAGGTAGCTGTTGACGGCTTGAAACTTGAAATTGGAAAGTAGAAATTCGGAAAAGACGAAACAAAAGCACAAAGGCCAAATTTCTAATTTCTATTCTCTAATTTCAACATCCAACATTTCTCTAGTAAGGTGAGCGCTATGCCAATCTATGAATACCGATGTGAAGCCTGTGGAAACGTTAACGAAATGTTGGTATTTTCCAACCAACTCGAGGTAAAGTGTCCGTCCTGCGGATCTGAAGATCTCACAAAATTGATATCCTCAAGCTCATCCTTTACCGGCTCCCAAGGCTCAAGACTTCCCGGTCCGGGTGATACGGCCTGCTGTGGCTTCAGTCCCGGAGATGCCCCAAACTGTTCAGGGCCTGGGTCCTGCTGCGGAAAGGCATAGTAGGTCCGGAGCCGGCAATTGTAATTTAGCTCGCGATCGAAACCTAAATTTTCATGCCCATGGCTTTCGTCAATCCCTGGCATGAAAATTCGCCACCCGCTCAATCCGCTCGATCGACACACACAGACGAATACGGACTGGAACCATTTTTTGTCAGCCATATAGGCGGGGAAAGCGTCTGTGTAAGTCTGCGTCTAATTCCAACGAAAATATTTATCTGAAAATCTATAGCCTCAGGCCAATTGATGGACTACATTTTGGACAGGCCCGAAGACTTTTCAGGGATACTATTGGTGACTATGCTGTTTATTTGCTACGATAAGGGCCTAAATCGGATAAACCGGAACAGTGACTAAAGTTAAGGTATCACTTCGCTCCATATATTAATATTAACCGCGCTGAAAGCGCGCACCACAACTTTAGGCACTTTAGCTCACTTTAGGCACTTCAAACTCAATTAACTTGAAAAGATTCTGCCATAAAATGCACGAAATTCACAACTAAGGTACTATATTCAACCAACTTGACTATAGAATTGCCCTTGTATCAGGAATGCAAGTGCCTGTGAGGAGTTCTGTATGGAAACAGGAAAGGCCGCTGAGACCCTGACAAAAGAGCTTGAACAACTACTGCGGGACAAGATGGGGCCACTTTTTGAGCGTTACGGACTGGACATCAAGGACCTGCTTACTCCCCTTAAATGGAAGCCGGTAGTCCTTATAATCGGCAACTACTCATCTGGAAAATCCACCTTTATCAACGAAATCCTGGGAAGCCAAATCCAGCGCACTGGTCAGGCACCTACTGATGACAGCTTTACCATCCTGGCCGCACCAGAGCCCAACGAACCGGATGGAGAAGTACCCGGTAGCACAGTAGTAAATGATGAGCGTCTCCCCTTTGCTCCTCTGAGGCACTTTGGTGAAAGCCTTCTATCCCACATGCGTTTAAAAAGGGTGACAAATACTCCCATACTTCAGGATCTTGCCATCATAGATACCCCGGGAATGCTGGATTCGGTCACAGAAAAAGATAGGGGCTATGACTACCTTGGTGTAGTGGGAGAACTGGCAAAGCTGGCAGACCTCATCATCCTGATGTTCGACCCCCATAAGGCAGGAACAATAAAGGAAACTTATCAGGCCATCCGGAGTACTCTCCCCGGCTCCACCGGAGAAGACAGGGTCATTTACGTACTGAATCGAATTGACGAATGCGAAAGCGTGTCCGACCTTTTGAGGTCTTATGGGACCCTGTGCTGGAACCTTTCACAGATGACAGGCAGAAAGGATATGCCAAGGATATATCTTACCTTTGCGGCCCAGGAGGGCAAAGTGCCTCCCACGGGCTTTGAAACATGGATGAACGAACGGGAAGAGCTCAAACAGACCATAAGTTCAGCACCAAAGATGCGGCTAAACCACATACTCCAGGAAGTGGATCGAGTCGTAAGGGAACTTGGCTTGGAAATAGAGGCCATGGTCGCTTTCCGGAAACGATTTATTCATAAATTCAAAGGGATCCTCCGCACATGGGGCATGGCCGCCATACTGGCCTTTTTCTTTGGAGATCTGGTTATGAATCTTTTAACCGGTTATCCGGAAACCCCGCTTGCAGGGGCACTGCTGGCCGGGAACATGAGTTTTGAATATTTCCTTTGGCCGATTGTGTGGGCCATGCTGGTCGTGGCATTAGCTTCTCTGTATGTTCAACGGATACTTTTTCCTAAATTCACAAAAAATACTCTAAAAGACCTTGATAACTTGATCCCCCTTGAGACCGCCTACAAAAAGGATCTCTGGAACAGGGTGAAGCACCGGATATACAAACTCATAGAGGAACAGGCCAGGAGGCAGATATTGATTACACATGGCCGATACCTTGGAAAGATTAAGCACTTTCTCGATAAAGACCTAAGCCGTTTTTTCGAACGTATTTAGTGCCTGAACGGCAAGGCCGTCAGGCACAATTTTGAATTCTAAATTTTGAATTTTGAATTTAAAAAAGGAAAGTAACTATTCAGGTGAATAGGCTGAAGGTAGAAGGCTGAAGTAACCGCCCGCTTCGCTCAAGACGCAAAGGACGCAAAGAAATGACGAGGATGAAAAAAGGCTTACCGCAGAATTTAGAGGATTCATCTCTGTTCTATCGTTGCGAAATGCTTGAAATCCTTTAACCTTCAGCCTTTAACCTTCAACCTGAATAGTTACAAATAATCTTAAAGTGGAGGCCTTATGTCCGGTCATTCAAAGTGGAGCACAATAAAACATAAAAAGGCAGCACAGGACGCCAAGCGTGGCAAAGCCTTCTCCAAGATCATAAAGGAAATAACGGTAGCTGCCCGTATAGGTGGTGGAGACCTTGCAGCCAACCCAAGACTGAGGACTGCAATAGCGGCTGCAAAGGCCGAAAATATGCCCAAGGACAATATAGAGCGGGCAATAAAGAAGGGTACAGGCGAACTTGAGGGGGCAAATTACGAGGAAGTTACATATGAGGGTTACGGTCCGGGAGGAGTGGCAATACTGGTTGAAACTATTTCAGACAACCGCCAGCGCACCGTAGCGGATGTACGGCATCTCTTTGCTAAGAGGGGCGGCAACCTTGGAGAGCCGGGAAGCGTGGCCTGGATATTTGAGAAAAAAGGACTCATACTGGTTGAGAAGGACAAGGCTGATGAAGAAACCCTTATGACTATAGCCCTTGAAGCTGATGCCGAAGATATACAAGAACAGGAATCCGAATGGGAGATATACACTGCCCCTGAATCCTTTGAAGACGTAAAGTCCGCCCTGGAGGCCAACAACATCCCTGTACTGTCTGCTGAAGTCACCATGTTACCCGGCAACACGGTCAGTATCGAGGACGAGAAGCAGGCAGGCCAACTCCTGATACTTATGGAGGCACTGGAAGAAAACAGCGATGTCCAGAACGTTTACGCCAACTTTGATATTCCTGATGAAATCCTTGAAAAGGTCAGCTAGGGATGCCAAGGGAGATCATCCTGGGTATAGACCCAGGATCGCGGGCCACTGGTTATGGAATTGTGTCATGGGAGGATAACAGGCTCTGTTTCGTCAATGCAGGTATCATCCGTCCGCGCGCGGAACTCACCTTTGCAGAGCGGCTCGGAAGACTTTATTCTGGTCTAAAGGAAGTAATAGGCCGGCACAATCCAACAGTCTCAGCAGTAGAGGGCGTATTTTATTCAGTTAACGCCAGGGCTGCCCTGCTACTTGGTCACGCCAGAGGGGCGGTAATTCTGGCGGCAGTCCATGGAGGTCTCCCTGTATTCGAGTACTCGCCCACAACGGTTAAACAGGCAGTGGTTGGCTACGGCAGGGCAGAAAAGACCCAGGTACAACACATGGTCAGGGTACTCCTCAACCTGTCCAAAAAACCCGCCCAGGATGCTGCGGATGCACTGGCTGTGGCTATATGCCATGCCCACTCTTCGGGTAGCCGGCTAATACCCGATTCAGGGAAAAGGAGGGGCTGATGATCGGCTATATCAGTGGCGAGAAACAGGGTCAATGGGACAGGGGCGTTATAGTTGATGTGAATGGGGTCGGCTATGAAATTCAGATGCCCTCTTCATCCCTGGCCAAATTGCCTCCATCCGGTAATGAACTGACAATCTTTACCCACCTTGTGTGGAAGGACGACACGCTTTCACTCTATGGATTTGAAACAATTGAAGCCAGGGACATGTTCAGGCTGTTGCTGGAAGTTTCAGGAGTAGGCCCCAGGCTGGCACTGAATATCCTGTCAATGCTCTCTGCTGAAGAACTCCTACAGATACTGGCCAGAGAAGAGAATAAAAGACTTCGGGCCATCCAAGGTATAGGCGAAAAGACCGCGGCAAGGCTGTGTATTGATCTAAAGGAAAAGGCCAAGGCCATACTTACGAAAAGACAGTGGGATATGGAATCATCCCCGCATATTGAGCAACCGGGTACGGGAGACCTGTGGGATGACGCACTCTCGGCACTCACCCATCTTGGTTATGGTTCATCTGAGACCAAGGCCGCCCTTGCCAGGGCTTTTGCCTCTGCAGGTGAAAGTGCAAGCCTTGAAGATCTGGTGAAAAAAGCCCTGCAGGGTCTGGCAAAAAGTCGTACAAAACAGGCATGACAGCAGAAAACATCGCAAACAGAACAAGTGACACGAATCTGAACCCTGAACCCTTGCAGGAAGACAGATCTTTCGAGCCTGGAATAAGGCCTAGATCTCTTTCTGAATACATAGGCCAACAGGAGGTTAAGGCAAGCATTGATGTCTTTATTACTGCAGCAAGAAAAAGAGGCGAGGCCCTTGACCATGTATTGATCCACGGGCAGCCAGGCCTGGGCAAGACCACTCTTGCCCACATAATTGCAACAGAGCTTGGGGTGAACTTCAGATCCACATCCGGTCCCGTGATAGAAAGGCCGGGAGATCTGGCTGCCATACTGACCAATTTACAGCAGGGAGACGTGCTGTTCATTGATGAAATTCACCGGCTGAGTCCTGTGGTGGAGGAAATACTCTACCCTGCAATGGAGGACTTTCAACTGGATCTGATAATCGGACAAGGCCCCAGTGCAAGGACCATCAAGATCGAAATTCCGCATTTTACTCTGGTTGGGGCAACCACAAGGGCCGGGCTGCTCTCACCGCCCCTCAGGGATCGCTTCGGCGTAGCACTGAGAGTAAACTTTTATCAGGATGACGAACTATGCACAATTGTTAACCGGTCTGCCAGGCTCATGGTCATTGAAATTGACCAACAAGGTGCCCTGGAGATCGCAAGGAGGTCAAGAGGTACTCCCAGAATAGCAAACAGGCTCTTAAGGAGGGTCCGGGACTATGCTGAAGTCAGGGCCGACGGAAGCATATCCCGTCAGATAGCAGACGAGGCTCTGCGCTTGCTGGAAGTTGACCATCAGGGTCTTGACCGCATGGACCGTGAAATTCTTGCTGCCATCATAGACAAGTTCAATGGCGGGCCGGTCGGACTTGACACCCTTGCCACATCCGTAGGAGAAGAAAAAGGCACATTGGAAGATGTCTATGAGCCTTTTTTGATACAGAGAGGATACATGCACAGGACTTCCAGAGGAAGGATTGCAACAGATCTTGCCTATGAGCACTTAGATCGTAAGAGAAGGTGAAAATGACTACCATCGTACCACTAGATCCGGAAAAACTTCGTCTGAACATAGATCCTCAAAGCCTGGGATTTCAACAACTGAGCCAGCTTGAGACTGAGGAAAGGCCTTTAGTGGCCCAGGAAAGAGCCATCCAGGCCCTCACTTTTGGCCTGAGAATGGAACATCCTGATTTCAACATATATGTTGCAGGGATCAAGGAAACAGGGCTTTCCGAACTGGCCCGGTCTTATGTAGAGGAAGTAGCCAAAAACACACATCCTCTACCTTCTGACTGGTGTTATGTCTATAACTTCCGTAACCCGGACAAACCTTCCGGAGTGGAGCTTCAGGAGGGCAAAGGCCGGGAATTCAAGAAGGACATGGCAGACTTACTGGATGAACTGAAGCTCCACATACCTAAAGTCTTTGAAGCCGAGACGTATGTTTCCCGGAAGGAAGAGGTGATAAAGGCATTCAATAAAGACCGGAAAAATGTATTTCAGGAGTTGGATAACAAGGTGCGCGAAAATGGCTTTCTACTGCAGTCAGATCAGTCAGTCATGATGGTAGTTCCGGCAAAGGAAGACGGTACCGCTCTCACCCCTGAGGATCTGTCAAAGATGTCTGAAGAAGAGCGGAAAGAGCTCAAGGCCAGGAGCGAAGAATTCCACAAGGATATGGGAGATGCCATGAGACGCATTAACCAGTTGGAACAGTCAGTGCGCCAAAGGCTGAAAGAACTGGATCAGGAGGTTGTCGGCCAGACAGTTGACACCTTACTGGAACCCCTGAAGAAAAAATATGAATCGATCAAAATACTCCGTGACTACTTTGCTGATGTAAGAGAAGACGTAGTCCAGTACATGGATGACTTCCGCCCTAAAAGCGAAGCTACTCCGGCTTTGCCCTTTCCCTTTCCAGGAGCTGGTCCGTCCTTTACCCGGTACGAAGTAAACATACTGGTTGACAATTCAGAGACCAAGGGGGCCCCTGTCATTATAGAAAGCAACCCGAGCTATCCAAACCTGTTTGGTGTCGTTGAGCGAAAGGCCCAGTTCGGTGCTCTTTTTACGGATTTTACCATGATCAAGTCAGGCGCAATTCACCGTGCAAACGGCGGTTATCTGCTCATAAAGGCCCTTGATCTCTTAAAATGGCCTTTTTCATATGAAGCCATGAAAAGGTCATTAAGGAATAGAAAAATTGAGATAGAAGACCCTGGAGAACAGTTCGGATTATTCACAACCAAGGCGCTGAAACCCGAACCAATCCCTTTACGTATAAAGATAGTACTTATGGGTAATCCGTTCATCTATCAACTCCTTTATAATTACGACGAAGACTTCAGAGAACTTTTTAAAGTCAAGGCCCACCTTGACGTCCATGTTGACAGGAACGAAGAGAGGCTGGAGCAATTCATGCGCTCAACCAAGGCCCTTGTAGAGCGGGAAAATCTCAGGGATATGCACATGAGCGGAGTTGCAAGTCTCATAGAGTTCAGCTCTGAGCTGGCAGGGTCCCAGGAAAAACTCAGTCTAAAAATATCGGATCTTGCAGACCTGTTGCGAGAGGCGGATTTCTGGGCAAAATCTGAAAACAGTGAACTTATCGAGGGCAAACATATCCAGAAGGCAATGGATGAAAAGGCATATAGGTGCAGCCTGTATGAGGACCATCTGCATGAAATGCTCAAAAAAGATATCCTTAAGGTGGCAACAACCGGTAAGGCCGTTGGCCAGGTAAATGGGCTGTCCATCTATGACCTTGGTGATTATGTGTTCGGCAAACCCTCCAGGATCACGGTGAATATAGCTCTCGGCAAAGAAGGGGTTGTAAACCTGGAAAGGGAGGCTGATCTCAGCGGCAGCATTCACACCAAAGGCGTGATGATACTGACCGGGTATCTAAAGGCGTGCTTTTCGGCAAACTGCCCATTGAGTCTCACCGCCTCTATCTGCTTTGAGCAGAGCTACGGCATGGTCGAGGGAGACTCCGCCTCCGGTGCAGAGTTGTTCGCCCTGCTGTCAGCACTCTCTGATGTGCCGATTGACCAGGGAATTGCTGTAACCGGTGCTATGACCCAGAAAGGAGAAATTCTGCCGGTAGGGGGTGTCACCAGAAAAATCGAGGGTTTCTTTGACATCTGCGAGGCAAGAAATTTGACCGGAGAGCAGGGGGTAATAATCCCGGAGACCAACGTCAAGGACCTGATGCTCAAGCCAAAAGTGGTAGAGGCCGTAAAGCAAGGCAAATTCCAGATCTGGGCCATATCCAAGGTGGAAGAAGGCATGGAGATATTGACAGGCCAACCTGCAGGGACACCCGGACCTGACGGACTCTATCCGGAAAATTCAGTATTTGCAAAAGTGAATGACCGGCTTAGAAAACTTGCTGAAGAAGCCAAGCTCTTCATGCAAAAAGAAGAGGCAGAGTAAGCGTTCACATGGCACCGCATCTGCTTTGTTGTCGGGCACTTGAAGTACAGGGAGTACGTCTGCGTACCCTCCGCCTCGCATCTGCAGCACCATGTAAACGCTTACAGTTCGGTGGGTTGAAACGGGCGCTGTAATCCCGTGAACGGTTACGAGGAAGAAAAGAAATAGCGTGAGAAATCACAGGAGAAAAAATGAAACTTAATATCATCACTTCCCAGAATAAATTGCCGGTAAAAAAGGGGTATATGATCTCCTTAATCATAAATAATCTCAAGGGACATAAAGATGTAGAGGTACATCTTTTCCGGCCGGATTGGGATGAAAAGGAAGCCAAATCCTACGACTGGTCGAAACTTCTGGGAGACCCGATAGACAGAAAAGCACCTTTTGATCCCATGAGCAGTCGCAAGGTCCTTTTGGAATCGTTCACCCTTGAGGAAAGAGATATGATAATTGACTGCATGAAGGAACGGTATGTCTCCAGACTGTCCGCAATCAATTCACGCCCCTTGGACTTCCCCATTCCTATGGGGCTCATTCCTCTGTCTGAAATCCCGGAAGATGATGATATCGGCTGCATCCGCTTTGAAGAGATCCCTAACTATACCCTCCCCTTTCTTGTGCATGGCCTTTACATTTTAAGCCAGCATAAACCAGTAGAGGAAGAAAGCGATTAGCTGTTAGCCATTAGCGTTTAGCTTTGAAAAATCAGGGCATTACGTTAATTAGGAATAACACCCAACGGGTTCACCCTGTTGAATCTCCAAAGGGGGCAGCGAAGCTGCATTCAACAGGGTGAAAGTTGTAATAGCAAAACATCCTGTAATCATTACAGCTAATAGCTAACCGCTAACGGCTAATCGCACAGATCCAAACGATTCACCACCAGCTTATTACCTCATCGTTGTCAAAGATTAGTTTCACCAACTTGTCATAATCCGTATTCTCATAAAGGTTAAACCGGGTCGCCTTGTGGTCTTCTGCCAATTTCTCAGCAAGGAACTTAGTATAATTTTCAGGTCTGCTTTTAAAAATATGTAACTGCTTCATTTTCTCGTTTTCCTAAAAAGGCACCACTAGCTGGTATGCCTTAATTTTGGGGATCATTTCTTCCAATGAAAGGTATTTAACGTGCTCATATTTGTCGGCATCGGCCTTGACGTTAGTGTAGATCTCTGCCTCAAAGTCCACCACAAAGCTCTCCAGGTGTTCTTTGAACTCCTCCTCTGATAAATTTGAGGGTGTTTCTATATTGGAGTCAATGAAGAAGGCACCGCACCAAAGATTCTCCACCATACATCCGAAGGCGCTACGCAGGGCCTGCCAGCAATTCTCGGTTTCGTCAATAATGAAAGCTACCTTTTCAATATTCATGGTCTGTTTCTCCTACAGAACAATATAACGATCACAATCTTTCATTATTTGAACATTCCGCATTTGGGTACCAAAGTCCTGGTCCTTGACAATTGGTACGGGCTTATCAATCTTGAAAGATTCAAAGCACAAGCTGCAAAGGCTTATATGGCAAATCCCCTCCAGTTCGGTGAACCTCTCGTTTTTAGTCAGGAAAACACCCTGATTAGTGAGGAAAATGGTCACTTTCTTTCCCGCCCTATGCGCCGCCTTGGTAATGCCGATCAGATGATCGATGTGTTTGTCGGAACTAACTAAAATGCCTAACTTGTCATTCATATCCCCTCTTTCTCCTGATGATACGATATCGCAGACTATTTAGTAATTGTCGAAAATACTACCCTGATGAACGGTGACACAGTGGGGACAGACAGGAAATCTCCCGTCCTAACTATTTTCATCAGAGCCCATGAATTGAGTTCCAAGATACATGTAATGGAGTCCGGAAATTACAGTAATCAGGGCAGTACCTATATAAAGAAAAGGTAAAATCCTGCCAAACCAGCCCAAATCATAATTTACGAGGACCATAAAAATAGTCCCCAATTGGGCTACTGTAGTAATCTTGCCAAGCATAGATGGGTGGATTTCCACTTCACCCTGAAACAGAAATATTATCAAGACACCAAACACGATTATCACATCTCGACTAATCACAGTTACTGCCAGCCAGCCTGGCAGAAACCCTATGACTGCAAGAGTTACATAAGCTGATGTGAGAAGGAGTTTGTCGGCAATAGGGTCCAAAATAGCGCCAATGCGGGTCTTCTGTCTCATCCATCGAGCTATCAGGCCGTCCAGGCCGTCGGTTATTCCAGCTATAGTGAAAACAATCAAGGCTTCCACAAACTTACCGTTGATAAGCAGTATCACCAGCAGCGGCGTAAGTATAATGCGTATGAGGGTCAGTAAATTAGGTAAATTCAATTCCCGGCTCTTTCAATTATCCAATTTCTTGCCAGACTTTGTTAAGACCCATCAGGGCTTCGGGATGATACCATCTGATTTCAGGATCGGCCCGGAACCATGTAATCTGGCGCTTTGCATAACGGCGGGTATCCCTTCTTAATTGGCTTACAGCCTCATCAAAGGACACTTCTCCTTTGAGAAAAAGAATCATATGCCGATATCCAAGGGACTGCAAGGGTTTAAGATGGTGTGAATATCCTTTATCCAACAAAAATTTCACTTCCTCTAAAAACCCGGCATCCAGCATAGCGCCAACCCGTGCGTCAATCCGCTTATAGAGCTCTTCCCTGGGCCTTATTAGTCCTATCTTTGTGCACAACAGTCTCTGTCCTGAAATACTTTTATGCATCCTCTGCCATATCGACATAGGCTCGCCGGTCTGATGATATACCTCAAGTGCCCTTATGACTCTGAATGTATCATTAGGATGGAGCCTGTTCGCTGCTTCCGGGTCTGCGCCGACAAGGAGGTCATGTAGGGCCCTTTTCCCCTGATTTGCTGAGATTTTACGCAACATTTCCCTTACCATGGGATCACGTCCCGGACATGGGGCCAGTCCCTCAAGAAGGGATCTCAGATAAAGTCCGCTGCCCCCGACCAGCAAGGGCACCTTTCCCCTTGCTCTTATGGACCTGATGATGCCCAGTGCCTTACGCACAAAGTCAGCAGCGTCAAAGGGCTCATCAGGATCTGCAACGTCAATCAGGTGATGGGGGACCCGCTTCTGTTCCTCAAGGCTGGGCTTGGCAGTCCCTATATCAAGTCCCCTGAATACCTGCACTGAATCCACACTTATGATCTCAGAGCACATCTCTTTTGCAAGGCGAAGAGACAGGGATGTCTTTCCCACAGCAGTCGGACCGACAAGGGCAACCATGTGGAATTTGGTGATTTGGTGATTTGGTGATTTGGTCATCGTTTTCGCCCGAATCGCCGTTCTATCTCGCTGAATCCCAAAACCTGAGAAACAGGCCTTCCGTGGGGACAGTGAGACACACCTTCGGAAACCAGTTCCTTGAATAAGGCCTTCATCTCTTGCAACTCGAGGTGGTGATTGGCCTTTATTGCGGAATGACAAGCCATAGAGGCCAGAAGATCGTGAACCAGGCCTTTTACATCCTGTTCCGGGAAACTGAGAATACGGTCTATCAGTTCACCGACTACTTCGCTGGTCTTGGAGCAAGAGGCTAAGAAATCCGGGACAGACCTGATAGCAACCTGGGAATGTCCAAATGGCTCGATTACCACTCCTAATCGGTTTAGTATGGGACAAATCTCCGGAAGTTTTGCAACATCTTCCTGGTTCCTTTCCAGGACTTCAGGAAATACAAGGGGTTGAGTATTCAGGGCATCAGTTCGCGCAATCTGTCGGTTTAGCCTCTTAAAGATAAGGGCCTCGTGAGCTGCATGCTGGTCCACAAGCACAAGGCCATCCGGTCCCTCTGCCAGGATATAACTCTTGGCCAACTGGCCGAGAACACGAAAGTCCTGCCATAAATGTGCCATATCAGACTTCCGGACATGGTGGTCCTGATCGGGTGATACAGGAGGCTCGGGGCCGGCAATCAGGGCTGTTTTCTGATCTTGCCCGGATGAAGGGAATCCCCCGTAAGCGGGGGATTCCTCTGAGACCTGAAAAGCATCAGGAGGTATATCCAGTTCCTGCTGACCAATTGAAAGGCCTATTTTTTCCGATCTTGCACGGGTTTTTCCAAAAGGCGCAGCAACGACCTTTATGCCTTCAAGGGCCCTTTGTACGGAGTGGTAAACAATTCGATATATTGCGTCTGAATCGTGGAAACGAACTTCTTGTTTAGCAGGATGCACGTTCACGTCCACCTGATCCGGTCGGACCTCCAGAAACAGAGCACCCATAGGGTATGAATTCTTCATCATGAAGCCCCTGAAGGCCTGATTAAGTGCCTTCCATAGCAGTCTGCTATTTATGGGTCTTTGATTCAAAAAAAAGTAAAAGGACTTGGAGGAGGCCCTTGCTTCCTCCGGTGGTGTCACATAACCTGAAACCAGGATTTCCCGGGATTTGCCTTCAACAGGCAGCATCTGAAGAACAAGCTGATCCCCTACCAGGGGCCAGAGGCGTTGGGGGCCCCGGCAACCAGGACGGGACCGAAATATTTCCCTTCCATCACTCAAGAGTTCAAAAAGGATCTCAGGAAAACCCACTGACAGGGTACGTACTATTTGGGAAATATGTCCCAACTCAGTCTGACGCCTCTTGAGAAACCTGCGTCTTGCCGGTATCTCCAGGAACAGATCCTCTACTTCCACTGTAGTACCGGAGGGGCATCCTACGGCCATGGTCTTCTTGTCTCTGCCGAAGTCCACTCTCACTCGCCACCCTTCGATATTGTCAGGAGGCCTGGAAGTGATGGACAGCCTGGAAACAGCGCCTATGCTGGAAAGGGCCTCACCCCTGAAACCCATGGTGCGTATAACAGCCAAATCGGCTTCATCCCTGATTTTGCTGGTTGCATGGCGTTCAACAGCCAGATCGATGTCTTCTTTTTCTAAGCCGACACCATCATCTGTAACCCTGATGAGGTGTTTACCACCATCTTCCAACTCTACACGGATCCGTCCGGCCCCTGCGTCTATAGAATTTTCAAGGAGTTCCTTCACTATCGAAGCAGGCCTTTCCACTACCTCACCTGCTGCAATTTGATTGGCTATATGGGAAGGAAGGATATGTATTTTGGGCACAAGAATTCCTGTTTACCGTATTTGCTCATTCAATGTAACCATTCACACTCCCCGGCAGGGAATAACTAGTTACTGATGACCTGTACGCTCATTCTAATCACTTTAACGTATTGTTGCTCTGAATACGCTCTGTTATAGTTGGCAAATTCTTCAGCGATTTTACCATCCAAAATCCTGAAAGTAACTATTCAGGTGAATAGACTGAAGGTAGAAGGCTAATAGGGACAAATCATGCGTAATCACACAAAATTGCGGGCATTTGAGTTGGCTGACGAGTTTGCAGTATTAGTTTAGAGAATTTATCTCTGTTCGATTGTTGCGAGATGGTTGAAATACTTCAGTCTTCAGCCTTCAACCTGAATAGTTACTCATAAAAATGAATTAATAACAGAAAAAATTACAAAACCATGACAAAAAAAGAGGGTTTTCCCCCAGGAATGTCTGAAATATATCTTGATTACAATGCAACCACACCGGTTGCAAAGCCGGTGCAGGAGGAAGTAAATTCCGCACTGAAAGAAAAATGGGGCAATCCCAGCAGCGGACACAGATTCGGCCAAATGGCCAAGAGGGCACTGGAATACGCCAGGGCCCAAGTGGCATCACTGCTCAACGCGGATCCTACTGAAATCCTCTTCACCAGCGGAGGCACAGAGTCCAATAATACCGTCATAATGGGTATGGGTCGGGCCATGTCCGGCAAGGGGCGACACGTCATCACCACCCGTATCGAGCACCCATCCCTTATGAACCCCTGCCTGCATTTGCTTGAACAGGGGTGGAACGTGTCCTTTATAAAGGTAAACAGTCAGGGCGTTGTAGATCCACTGGAAGTTGAAAGGGCCTTACGCCCTGATACAGTGCTGGTCTCAGTGATGCTGGCAAATAATGAGACCGGGGCTATTCAGCCGGTAGCCGCGATTTCGCAACTGGCCCGCAAGCGTGGGGTACTGGTCCACACAGACGCGGCCCAGGCCGTGGGCAAGATCCCTGTGGATGTCAAAAATCTTGGGGCAGACTACCTGAGTATCGCAGGACACAAGCTCTATGCGCCAAAAGGAATAGGTGCGCTCTATTGCAGAAAAGGCGCACCTCTTGGTCAGCTCATGTTCGGCGCAGGCCAGGAGCGGGGTCTTCGGCCCGGCACTGAACCGGTTCCCCTGGCAGTAGGACTGGGAGCTGCCTGTGATTTTGTTGCCCGGGGCATGAAGGCCGAGGCGGAAAGGGAAACAGGTCTCAGGGAGAAACTCTATGCAGAACTATCCAAACTGGACCATCCCATAATCAGGCACTGTGATCCTGAGAATACAATTCCCAACACCTTGAGCATCAGTTTTATCGGCAAAAATGGAGCAAAGATCCTGGCCCGGGCCCCGGAGATTATGGCCTCTACCGGTTCGGCCTGCCACGACAGGGATATTAAGGTCTCCTATGTGCTTGCCGCCATGGGAGTGTCGCCGGAAGTAGCCATGGGGACCCTTCGTCTCACCCTGGGTCGAGGGACCACCGAATCGGATATAGAAATTGCCGCCCAGGCCATTGGCAGGGCGCTGTAAACGCTTACGAAAGGATACAGATATGAAATTTGTTGATTTAGGCAAGCAGTATCAAAGCTACAGACAGGAAATAGACTCGGCCATCCACGAAATACTTACAAAGACCCAGTTCATACTTGGCAAGCCGGTGGAGGACCTGGAGACAGCTCTCGCGAATTACGTAGGTGTCAAGCACGCAATAGGGGTAGGCTCAGGGACGGACGGGCTGCTCCTTGCCCTTATGGCCATGGACTTAAAGCCCGGAGAAGAGGTCATCACCACCCCCTTTACGTTTATAGCCAGTGCGGAAGTCATAGCCCTTCTGAAGGCAAAGCCCGTATTCGTAGATATAGACCCTAAAAGCTTCAATCTTGACACGGGCGTGATGCAAGACATCCTGGCTGCAAGGCAAAAGGCCGGAGCCAAGGTGAGGGGCATCCTGCCTGTGAGCCTTTATGGCCAGTGCCCTGACATGGACGAGATCAATGAAATTGCGTCAGAGTTTGGCCTGTTTGTGATTGAGGATGCCTGCCAGTCCTTTGGGGCAAGATACAAGAACCGGCTGTCCTGCGGCCTCAGCTACATTGGTGTCACCTCTTTTTTTCCTTCAAAGCCCCTTGGAGCATATGGGGACGGGGGCATGGTCTTCACTGATGATCCGGAAAAGGCGGATATGATAAGGTGTCTCAGGGTTCATGGCCAGAGGGCCAGATACCGGCATGAAGAAATAGGGCTTAATGCCAGGCTGGATAGCATCCAGGCAGCAATAGTCCTGGCCAAATTTGCCCACTTTGATGAAGAAATTAAAGCCAGGCAGGAAGCTGCCGGCCGTTATTCAGAACTGATTAACCAAAAAATACCGGAGATACAGACTCCTGTAGTAACGCCGGACAGGACATGCGTATATGCCCAGTACACAGTGAGAATCCCCGGTGGGTTGAGGAACCAGGTGACCGGCTTTCTCAAACAGGAGGGCATTCCCTTTGCCATTCATTACCCTGTCCCGGTCCACCTTCAGCCTGCCTTTAAAGGCCTGGGACTTGGACCAGGCTCCTTTCCCCATGCAGAAAAGGCCGCAGAGGAAGTGCTGTCCCTTCCCATGCACGCCTTTATCACACCAGAGGAACAGGAGATCGTCATAGATGGCCTTGAGAGGGCCATCAGTTTTAAGGCATGATTCCGCTAAAAAACCCAATCTGCGGCGCACAATAAATGTTGAATGCTGAATTTTGAATTTTGAATTAAGGTATATGTCTTTTGAATGTTCTTCCACAATTCAGCATTCAACATTCACAATTCAACATTGCCTATAAAGGGGTACTTTCAGCAAAATAAAAAATATTATATAGTGACTGAACGGAAACCCCAAATTTTGTTTTCTCAATTTAGGTCGTGGACAATTAACATATTAGGGTTATTGCCTTTTTTAAATTCAAAATTCAAAACTTAGAATTCAAAATTGTGTCTGAACGACCTTTTCGTTCAGACACTATATAGGAGAATCAATTCATGTCTCAAGGACCTGAAGCTTATATTGACAAATCCAGACAATTAAAAGATGAGGACACCTTTTGCTTTTCATGTACGCCGGATAAAAGCTGTTTTACAGACTGCTGTTATGATTTGAGCTTGGTCCTCATGCCTTATGACATACTTAGGCTCAAGAATCATTTAGGTATGAAGTCCGGGGACTTCCTGAAGCGTTATACAAGCATATACGTCGGACAGAATTCAGGGCTTCCGGTAGTGTTGGTCAAGATGGAAGACCCCTATTTAAAATGCCCGTTTCTGGAAGAGGGAAAAGGATGTACGGTTTATAAGGACCGGCCCGGTGCATGCCGCACCTATCCCCTTGCCAGAATGGCCTGTCGAAGCCGGGACAGAGAGGGAGTGGAGGAATTCTATTATATTGTCAGGGAGCCGGATTGCGAGGGATTCCAGGACGGAAAGGAATGGACCGTCAGGAGTTGGAAGGAAAATGAAGGCCTTGATCAATATAATGAAATGAATGATATCTTTGGGGAGATACTTCAGGCTAAGACAGTGGCAGGGATAGCGTATCTGAACGCGGATCAGATCGATATCTTTCACATGGGATGCTATGATATAGACAGTTTCCGTCAATTTTTCCTGGAGGGCCCTAACCTTGATCGCTACATGGAGTCTGAGGAGGTGATAGAAGTCATCTCCAATGACGAAGAGGCCTTGCTCAAACATGGCATGCGCTGGGTTAATAAAAAGCTATTCCAGGGTGGGTGTTCCAACTGTAGTTTGTGAGGATTCAAGAAAAAGATGAACATCGAACGTCCAACATCGAATTTTGAATGGGAAAAGATGAAGAAACAGAAATCGCTGTGTGGTAAGAAATTGCTTCGTTTCACTCTCAATGACGATCGAGACTTGACACGACAATAGGGACGAAATTTAGGACGTTCGATCGTTGCGAAATGCTTAAAAACCTTCAGCCTTCAGCCTTCAACCTGAATAGTTACGATACGATTTACTAGTTTGAAATCATGGAATGTGAAGCTACTGTAACTATATATAACAGGTTGGGGCTTCATGCCCGGCCAGCCTGCCGTTTTGCTCAAAAGGCAAGTGAATTTAATGCTGAAGTGTGGCTTGTGAAAGATGGGAAGAAAGTAGATGGGAAAAATATTCTTGAGGTCTTGACCCTTGCCTGCCCTCATGGGAGCGTCCTGACAGTCAGGGCAGTTGGTCTGGATGCAAACCAGGCTGTGACAGACCTCAAAACCTTAGTAGAAAGTCGCTTTGGCGAATTGGATTGATCAAGATGTCAGAAAAAAAAGGTGATTCGGTAGTATTAAAAGGAATAGGGGCTTCGCCCGGAGTGGTCATTGGTCCTGCCTTCCTATTGGATTATCACAAGGTTAAGATCTTAAAAAGGCAAATCGAAAAAGGCGAGATTGACCAGGAGAAACAACGCTTTGAAAATGCTGTCTCTGAGGCGGAAAATCAGATAAAACAGTTGATTGCAGATATCCCCGAGGAGTTCAGAGAACATTCAGGAATTTTTGAAGCCTATTTGTTGATGCTCAAAGACCGTATGGTCTATGATCGGACCTTAAGGTTAATTTCCGAAGAACAGATTAACGCAGAGTGGGCCCTCAATAATGCCTTGGACCATGTTAGAGGGCTCTTTGAGCAAGTAAAAGATCAGTATATCAGGGAACGCATTGAAGATATTAAGTACGTAGTGCGGAGAGTCCAAAAACTCTTGTCCGGGAGTCCCACTGTGGATTTCAGTCAGCTGGAGGATTCGGTTATACTGGTAGCACACGATCTGTCTCCTGCTGATACGATCCAAATGGCCAAAGAAAAAATCCTGGCATTTGTTACAGACATGGGAAGCCGAACATCCCACACAGCTATTCTGAGCAGATCGCTCGGGTTTCCCGCAGTTGTAGGTCTGGAAAACGCCACGTCCTCCATACTTTCCGGGGAGACTTTGATTGTAGACGGCCTATGTGGTGATGTAGTAGTAAATCCGGATGATGAGCTCTTAGGACATTACAAAGAAAAACAGGAGGATTACATACGATATCGACTGGATGTAATCCAATACAGTAACCTCCCTGCAGAGACACAGGACGGATTCAGGTTTAAGATCAAGGCTAACATAGAGTTCCTCGAGGAGATTTCCTCTGTCATATCCAATGGTGCTGAAGGGATAGGGCTCTACCGTACCGAGGTCATGTATCTGGCTCACAAGGAGCTTCCCATTGAAGAGGAACTTTTTCTGGCTTACAAAGAAGTCGCAGAGCGCATGTCACCCTTTCCAACAACAATCCGTACTCTGGATATTGGCGGGGATAAGTTCTTGTCGTCAGTCTCTCAGGACGATGAAAGTAATCCAGCCCTCGGACTGAGAGCGATTCGGCTCTGTTTGAAAGAGTCAAATCTGTTTCGCACACAGCTCAGGGCAATACTCAGGGCCAGTGCATACGGGGATGTGAGGATGCTTTTCCCTTTAATATCCGGCAAGTCAGAAATAATTCAGGTCAAGGAACACTTGGAGAAGACCAAGGATGAGCTGCGGATAGAGGGAATTGCCTTTGATGAGGATATCAAGATAGGCATTATGATAGAGGTCCCTTCTGCTGTACTTTTGGCGGATGTCCTTGCCGAGGAAGTGGATTTTTTCAGTATAGGTACAAATGACCTCATTCAGTATTCCCTGGCAATCGATAGAGGTAACGAATATGTGGCACATCTCTACGAGCCTTTACACCCCGGTGTTTTGAGGATGATCTATCGTACAATAGAGGCAGCCCATGAAGCAGGAATTGAGGCGGCAGTTTGCGGAGAGGTGGCAGGAGAACCGATGTATCTTCCTGTACTTATTGGCATGGGTCTGGACGAACTGAGCATGAACGCCTTGGATATACCAAAGATCAAGCGCATGATTCGAATGAGTAACCAGAACCAATGTTGCGCTTTGGTTCGAGATCTTCTTGAGTGCTCTACCGCACAGAAGATAAGAGGGCATCTTTTAGACTTCCTTACCTCTAACTTCCCGGGGGAATTCGATCTCAGCTACGGGTTATATCCGGATTTTGTCGGCAGAGAGGCCATCCTTGGGCCTGTAATGACCGAAGTAAAAGGGAGCGCCCCTGAATAGGCAGTTAAGTTGGGGCCTGTCACGGGATAAGAGGTTCCTTCTTTAAGTTGAGCAATTAGCTGTCTTGTCAGGGCGGCAGACCGATAATCATTCAACTAATAGCTAACCGCTAAGGCGCCAAGAACGCAAAGTTAAACACAAAGAAGATACTTATCCAACCGGTAACGGTCCGGTTGGATAAAAAGTATTTCTTAGCGTCCTTAGCGTCTTGTATGTTCAAAGTTAAGACCAAATGGCTATCTTTTTTTCGGTAAAACTATCATCATGTCGGATGAGAAGGATAGCGTCTTGGGCTTCGAGCCCGTCGCAAAGTTTCTTCCTTCCGCCAGGTTTAAGTCGGGGAATAACTTGGTGCAACGACACCGTATTTAGACAAGGCTGATGATTCCTGGCACTTTCGACTTCATTCTTTACTGAAAAGGAGGCCATATGCAAAAATACTATTTGGGTATTGATGTAAGTAAAGGGTATGCAGATTTTGTGATTCTGGATTCCAAAAAACAGCCCATAAAAGAAAACTTTCAGATGGATGATACTTTTGTCGGGCATTGCCATCTTCATGACAGGCTTCACGAATTTTATATAAATCATCCTGACTCCAAAATCTATGCAGCAGTAGAAAGCACTGGAGGATACGAAAATAATTGGTTCAATTCTCTAATTAAATTTCAATCTTCCTTTAACCTTGAGACCGCAAGACTAAACCCACTTGGGGTACATGCCAACAGCAAGGCTGACATGAAACGTAATGTCACTGACAAGATCAGTGCTCAAAACGTAGCTGAGTTTTTAATTGCTCATTCCGAGAAGGTGTCGTATCAGCAACAGGACTATTGGGCGAGCTTGAGAAAGCAATGGGGCTTTATCAAAATGCTGACCAAGCAGAGTACTCAGCTTTTAAACCAGATAGAGTCTCTGATTTATAGTGCCAATCCGGAACTTTTGGTTTACTGCAAAGACGGCATGCCGGATTGGATACTGAAACTCCTGCTACGTTATCCCACGGCTGCCAACCTATCTAAGGCCAAGGCATCTTCAGTAGCCAGCATACCATACGTATCCTCTGCCCGTGCAAAAGAACTGGTTGCTACTGCCAAACAAAGCGTTGCTTCCTCTACGGACAGAATCACTGGACAACTGATTGCAGCAACTGCCAAACAAATATTGCATCTGAAGAAAACCATTGCATCCCAAACTAAAATAATGGCCAAAGATTGCTCTCTGCCTGAAGTGGATTTGCTCAAGACATTTTCCGGCATAAATGACCTTTCCGCCACTGGACTGATGCTTCAGATACAATCAGTAGAACGCTTTCCATCCGTTAAAAAATTTGCCTCTTTCTTTGGTATACACCCGGTATTCAAAATCAGTGGCGATGGTACTTCCGGCTTTCGTATGAGCAAACAGGGACGCAAGGAACCAAGGCGAATTCTATTTATGGTCGCACTTACCGCCATTCGATCAAATCCCCTTATTCGCGAGATCTATCAAGACCGCGTCCAAAAAGGAATGGAAAAAATGGCTGCTATTGGCCTGTGTATGCATAAAATACTTCGGATAATTTATGGTATGCTCAAACACAATAGAGCTTTTGATCCGGAAGTTGACCGTAAGAACAGAGAAAAAATGGCAAAAAGCCACAAGAAAGTTCACCAGGACAAAAACCGCCGCTATCAGGGTTTTGATCCCAAGGCGCCTATATCAAGGAGGCAGAAAATGAAAAGAAAGGAATGGGAACAGTCCCAAAGTGATAACAACACTAAAAGCGGGATCATCGCCCCCATTCCAGCATCTGCTTAACAAATACAGGAGGTCGTGTAAAGTTTTACCGAATTTTCAAAGAACAGCCCAAAAAGGCGACGATGAAAGTAATCCAAGATTCAAAATTTGTGGCATAACCTACCCACAAATTTCTCTTGACTTTCAACGGAATAACTTTGCGGTTCCATAAAGGTGTGCAGAAAGAGGTAAAAAATTGATTGACAATGATGAGGGCATTTGGGGTAGAATAACGCAGTTACATAGCAACGTCCCCCATTAGATGAATAACAATAAGGAGTAAAAATTGTATTTGAAAACTAAGCGCATTCTCATCACCGGCGCCGACGGCTTCATTGGCTCGCATCTCACTGAGATGCTGGTGGAGCATGGTGCCGACGTCAAGGCATTAAGCTGCTATAATTCCTTTAACTATTGGGGATGGCTGGAAGTCCTTGACTGCTTGAATGAGATTGAACTTGTGTCTGGTGATGTTCGTGATCCTCATTTTTGTAAAGAAATTACAAAGGATATTGATGTTATTTTTCACCTTGCTGCATTAATTGCTATCCCTTATTCCTATGTTGCGCCGGACAGTTATGTGGATACCAATATAAAGGGAACTTTAAACATCTGTCAGGCAGCAAAGGAAAACGGATGCGAACGTGTGATTCATACCTCAACATCCGAAGTTTACGGCACTGCACAATATGTTCCCATTGATGAAAAACATCCCTTGCAGCCACAGTCTCCTTACAGCGCAACCAAGATAGGGGCGGATGCAATGGCAATGAGTTTCTATAACGCCTTTGGTCTGCCCGTAACCACGGCAAGGCCATTTAATACTTATGGCCCTCGCCAAAGCGCCCGCGCTGTTATTCCAACCATAATCGGGCAGATTGCCGCCGGGAAAAAGCAGATCAAGCTGGGTGATTTGACACCTACCCGTGATTTTAACTATGTCCTGGATACATGCCGTGGATTTATTGCCCTGGCAGAATCTGACAAAACCATAGGCGAAGTTATAAACATCGGATCAGGAGTTGAAATTTCCGTAGGCGATACCCTGAATATGATCAAAAAAATAATGAATTCCGATGTGGAATTTATCACAGACAAACAAAGACTACGTCCTGAAAAATCAGAAGTGTTCCGGCTGTGTTGTGATAACACCAAAATACATGAATTAACCGGTTTTTTGCCTGAATATTCCCTGGAAAAAGGATTAAAGGAAACCATTGACTGGTTCGCAAATTCAGG
>JAUWHV010000175.1 GCA_030605675.1 Deltaproteobacteria bacterium
GGTTTGATAGAGCGAATTATCTGATTTGGGATATTAGATGTTGGACGTTCGATGTTCGATGTTCATTAGTCCATCCGGTGCAAAAATAATTAGCGCTTATGGGGTTACGTCCCGCCGAAATAACTAAATTTCGGCAACGAGAATCTTTCAAGCCCTGGTTCTATCAACCGACTGCTCTCCACTTCAATGACGTTTTCCATTTATTCACATAAAAAACACCCCCTCCCCTTGAGGGGAGAGGGTTACGTTTTATTTCATATCCACTGCCTTGATCCAGATAACAGCGTCTTGCGATAATTCCTTGCCATCGTGTTGCGTATCAGGGCCTACACCAAGAGCCGCAAAACCCCACCAACCGGCTTTTGGAATACCAAAGGCGAATTCCCCAGCGGAATCTGCCTTTATGCACATAGTAACAAAGGCGTCCTGGGGTGCTTCGGCCTTCGCCTCTTTTGCAAACGCATTCTTATCCATCATAGGCATATGATTCATATACTCGACTTCCACTTCGGCAAAAGGGACTGGTTTGCCTGCACTCTTCACAATTCCCCTGAACACATTCCCGGTCCAAAGGGCATATGGTTTATCGAGAGGGACGATTTCAGCGGGAAGCCCGATTTCCGCGTCCCAATCTGTAGGTGCACCCACCGTATTAACAATCATCTTGGTGATCTGCTGCATATAGATGCCTTCTCCCTCATCATAGTAATATGCAGGAACAAGGCAGAAAACCCAATCTCCCATGCCTTTCAGTTTATAAGAGGTCTCAAAGGCCTTGCCCGAGTTTGTCAGGCTCGTCCAGGTTATAGGCTTGAGAGTGTCCAAAAGGTCTGTTTTCTTTTCCTTGTGGACCACGAAGAACTCTAGAGGTGTACCCATATCCATGGTATGCCCGGCCTCGAAGGGATGGGTAAATACCAGCTTGAGGTCAATCTCTCCTCCTTTTTCCAGTGCAATTTCAGGCGTATAGATCATCTGAAAATGGGCAAAAGCAGGTATGCTAAATAACAACGATACGATGAATCCAAGCGAAACAAAAATTGTTTTCTTCACAATATGTTTTCCTCTCTTCTGTCTTTTTGTGTCAATTGTGTAAATTGAACCGCGAAGACGCTAGGGACGCTAAGAAATACTTTTTATCCAGCCGGTAACGGTCCGGCTGGATATGTATCTTCTTTGTGTTTAACTTTGCGTTCTTGGCGCCTTAGCGGTTAGCTATTAGTTTAATGATTAGGGACGATTTTCCACCGGGGCGAGGAGGATAAGCCCCCTCCCTCCCTCCGAATTGCCGGAGCTTCACTCCACGATATCATCACCACTTACCTCCACCAGGTGACCAGGGCCGGCATCAAACTGCATCTTGTAGGGCCCGTCAGGTTTCTTGCAAGTGAACTCGCTATCCTCGTTCATCTTACTCTCCATAAGGACCTTTCCTGATGCATCCACCACCCTGATAGTCACACCCGCGGCCGACGACCCGTCAGAAAAGCCGCCCTCGCAGGTAATGGTCCCATCCCCGTTGTCGTAACACGAGCAAAGAGGGGTGTGAGCCAGGGCCAGGGAAGCCAGAAACAGGCTGATGGCCGATAAACCGGCTACTAAGAATGTTTTTTTCACTAAATTCACCTCCTTTCATTAAATCGTTTTTTGCTTGTTCTTTAAAAATCCCATACCAATGGTTATTGCCAACGCAAGGCCATAAAAGGCAATCATGGCCTGCAACCCGGTCAGTTCAAGGGCTGTCCCCCCTGAAAAAATCAGAGTCGCCACGGCAGTCCCTAGAACTATGGGAAATAACATGGAAAAGATCATCCACCGTATTTGCCCGGTCTGGATCTTCACCATAATGCTGGTTGCCACGCAAGGGGGATAGAGGACCATGAAAAGCATGAGCGCCAGGGCATGAAGGGGCGTAAAACCCTTCTCGCCCTTCTCCATCCTTGTCTCAAGGGTTTCCCCTTCTTCCTCTTGCTCGTAAAGGGCCCCCAGGGTCGCTACACTGCTTTCCTTGGCGGCAAACGATGCCAGCAGAGAGACATTGACGCGCCAGTTAAACCCTGCGTATTGCGTGTACGGCTCCATGGCGCGGCCAACACGCCCCAGGAAGCTGTTATCGATCTTTTCCTTTTTTATCTCTCTCAGGAGCTTTTTCCTTGCGCTGAAGAGTTTCTTAAATGCCTTGTTTACGCTTTTTGCTTCTTTGTCTCTCTTTGGCTGCACGATCTTGAAGAACGCAGGGTTTTCCGCCTTGAATTTCTCATTGATCGCCAGGGCCGCCTCCTTGCCCTTTGCCATCATCTTGGCGTTTTTGTATTTATTCCAGTAAAGGATCAATGCCATAAGGTTTTCCCCCTGAACGTACTCTGCATAGGGATTACCTTCTATTTTTTGGTAAAAGCCTGCAATGGCGCGATCCTTTTCCGTATCGTAATACGCCTTTCTTTCATCGCTCAGCCCTGGGAACTGGAGCAGTATGAATATGATAATGGCAATGGCCGCCACGATGGTGATAATTTTCCTGATAAAGAGCCAGACCCTTTCTACTGCACGGCCGAGCACACCCCGAATCGTGGGGATGTGATAGGGGGGCATCTCCATGATAAAGGGGGACGTGTCTTTGTTCTTGAGGACCGTGAGAGTAAGGATCTTGGCCACGGGCAGGACCATCAAGAGACTTATGGTTGAGATGAAAAACATGGCCGGGCCCTTGTAATCAGCAAAATAGATATTGATCAGCAGGACATAGAGTGGGACCTTGGCCAGGCAGTTCAACATGGGGATCGTCAGGATAGTGGCGAACCTCGCCCTTTCGCACGGGATGCCCTTGCAGGACATCACGCCGGGCACAGCGCATCCGCCTACATAGATGCCGCCCAGTACCATTGGAAGAGTGGATTGGCCGTGGAGTCCGTATCTATTAAAAATCCTGTCCAGGATAAATGCCATCCTCGGCATGTAACCGCTGTCTTCCAGAATGGCGATAAGGCCGAACAATATGAAAAAGATCGGGATATAGTTTAACAGGGCATTGATGCTGTCCACAAACCACAGGGTCATGGACCGGATAAGAGGCGCATCTATAAATCCTGGGGCGGGCAGAAAAGATTCTGTAATGCTCCTGATCTTCGCCAGCAGGGGCCAGGTGTAATTCGTGACGTTGTAACCCTGGACAATGGAAAGATAGTAAAGGAGATAGATAACGCCCACCAGGATCAGAGGCCCGAGGAACTTGTGGCAGATGATCGCGTCGGCTCTGTCGGATAGGGGTTGCGTGGATACGGCTTTGGGCTTGACGCATGATCTGCTGATAGTGTCAGCTACCTTGTACCGGCTGAATGCAATATGCCTTTCCGGCTTCTCATTGTGCTTTGACTCAAATTCCTGTCTCTTGTTTTCTATGAATTCAAGGACCTTCCCTGGTGTCGAATGGTGTTCCCGGATTAGCTTCTGCGCCTCGCTGTCGCCCTCCACTAACTTGATTGCAAGCCATCTGCCGGGATAATTTTCAAAGGCCGCCCCATTTTCCGAAAACTCGTTCTCGATTTGGGTCAGGTAGGGCTCCAGGGGGCCATAGTCTACGTTGAAGGGCTTTGGAGACCGCTCCGAACCGGCAACCGAGTTGATGGACTTGAAAAGCTCCTTTTTCCCCCTTCCTTTCTTGATTGCAGTGGGAACCACCGGGGCCCCGAGTTGACGGCTAAGTTCCTGCGTATCAATGTCAATGCCCCTTCTCTCAGCCACGTCCATCATGTTGAGATCCACAACCAGGGGGACCCCCATTTCCAGCAACTGGAAAGTGAGATAGAGATGCCGTTTCAGATTCGAGGCGTCTGCTACATTGACAACCACAGAGGGCTTTTCGTGCAGGAGAAAGTCGCGCGAGACCCGCTCTTCCGGGGAGTATGAGGTGAGGCTGTATGTCCCGGGGAGGTCAACAACCTCCACCTTCATGCCGTCGTACCTGTAAGAGCCGGTCATTTTTTCGACCGTGACTCCAGGGTAGTTGGCCACGTGCTGGCTGGCCCCTGTAAGCGCGTTGAAGACCGTGGATTTCCCGCAATTGGGCTGCCCTGCCAAAGCTAACAGGGCCTTTTTCTTCTTCAACGGTCCTCAACCTCGACGAACCTGGCTTCTTCGTGGCGGATACTCAAATAATACCCATCCAGCTCCAGCTCCATTGGATCTTCAAGAGGGGCGTTGCGGATCACCTTCATTTTGAGTCCGGGGTAAACCCCCATATCCATGAGCCTCTGGCCCAGCTTGTCATGTGCGTTGAGTCTCTTGACAAGACATTCGCTTCCTGGTCTTAAATTATCTAAAGTCATAATTACCTCATTTTTTTTGATAGGATGAACAGGATTGTCAGGATGAAGAAAAATCCCGCAAATACTGATTGTTCTGCCTGAATAATGGAAATAATGGAAATAAATCTGGTTTCCAAGCACAGCCTGGGAACCACGTAAACTCACCACTCACCACTGTTCTTATTCCCACAGAGCGAGAAGACGGTCCACTACCTCCTTTGTCTGTTCCGGTCTGTCTTTCAGCCCGGCCAGGGCCTCCCACAATCCCGGGTCCAGACGCTCAGGATCGTATTCAACTATTGCGGACAGGGCCAAAGCGTTGACCCTTACACTGAGGATGCCCGGGATCTGATTCACATGGTTCCCCAGGTCCACCCCCTGAAGAGACTCGATGCCGGAAAATGAAATCCTGAGCCTGATCCTGCCGGGGATGTGATGGGCAATCTCCAGGTGTGGTACAATGTCTAACAACGTCTGGATTACTTTATTTTTCAAAGCCGTATCATTCATAATGGTAACTATTCAGGTTGAAGGCTGAAGGCTGAAGGATTTCAACCATTTCGCAGCCAACTCAAATGCCCGCAGTTTTGTGTAATCACGCATGCTTTGTCCCTATTAGCCTTCAACCTTCCACCTTCAGCCTTCCACCTTCAGCCTTCAACCTTCCTCACTCTTATCCGGCCCCAGCCCCGGTGCATCCCAAGCCATAAGCCGGCTGGAGTTGAGCAGGATGCCGAATGAATGAACTATGTGCAGTGCCCCGGCCATAATTGGCGGGAGCATACCTGCGGCCCCGAGTATCACACCTCCTATGTTGGTGGAGACAGCCAGCCAGTGATTCTGCTCGACGGTTTTAATAGTCTCGTGGCTGAGCTGCCGAAGCCTTACAATGCACTCAAGATCGCTATTCACCAAGGCAATATCCGCTGCCTCGATGGCAACTTCCGCCCCTCCGGCCCCCATGGCCACACCCACGCTGGAACTCGCCAGGGCCAGGGCATCGTTTACACCGTCACCCACCATGACCACCTGTTTGCCCTGGGCTTCGAGTTGTTCCACATAGCGTGCCTTTTCCTTGGGAAGCAGGACAGCCTGGTAGTCGTCAAATTCAAAGTCCTCGGCCATAGCCTTGGCTACCGGCTCTGTGTCTCCGGTGACCAGGTGCAGGCTGGAAACTCCGTCCTTACGGAGCCAGTTGATCACATCTCCGGCACCGGCTCTGATGGTATTGGATACTGCTATCAGCCCCTGGGCCTTTCCGTTTTTGGCCACATACACTACGGTGTTTCCCCTGGCGATGAGATCACCCGCACGGCCCTTGAAATATTTTATGTTGACCCCATCCTCGTCCATGAACTTGTCGTTCCCTACCAGTATCTTGTCTCCATCCAACCGGGCCCGGACTCCCCGGCCCAGAATGAACTCGCACATAACATGGGGTTTGGGCTTAATGCCCAGTTCAGCAGCAGCAGCCACCAGGGCCTGGGCCATGGGATGCTGGTAGTGGGCCTCTGCACTAGCAGCCAGGGCAAGGACACTTATCGGGCTCTGCCTCGTGGTCCGCGGGATTACCTCGACCACTCGTGGGACCTCGGTGGTGAGAGTGCCGGTTTTGTCAAAACAGAAACAATTCGCTTCGCCTATATGCTCAAGGTAAAGCCCCCCTTTGATGAGGGTGTGGTTCCGGGCCGCATTGGCAAGGGCGGCTGAGACTGCGGTAGAAGCAGCCAGTACGGTTGCGCATGGGCAGGCCAGGACCAGCATCACCGTGAAGGCCCGCAGGGGATCCAGGGTGATGATCAGTGTCCCCAGGACCGCTACAACGGAAATGCGCATGAGTCGCGAGGCCAGTATGTCTGCACGTTTCTCGGAAGGTGCCCGGTTCTCCAGGGAGTCTTCCACCAGATGCAGGATTCGACAGAGGTAGGTCTCATCTCCTACCTTCTCGGCCCGGATGAAGATTGCCCCTTGCTGGACAATGGTACCGGCAAAGACCCGGTCATCCGCCCGGCGCACTTCCGGCTCAGACCGGCCGGTGATAGGGGCCTCGTCCACCAGGGCCTCTCCTTCGAGCACCACCCCGTCCACAGGGATTTTCTCACCTGTGTGACATACTACGGTATTGCCGGCCTTGACCTGGTCCGCAGGTATTTCCACCTCCACTCCGTCAACTACAATAAAGGTATTTTTTTCCGCCACCTGGAGGATGTTGCGAATCGCCCTGCGTGATCGTTCACCCACATAGTCCTCAAGGAGCATACCGAGTCGCAGGATCCAGATGATTTCCAGGGCTGCAACTGCCTCTCCAACAAAAATGGCTACTACACAGCTAACGGCCAGGAAGGGGAATAGGCTCATAAGCCGGCCCTGACGCAGATTCTCCCAGGCATGCTTGAGGAGCGGCAGCGCCCCGACTGCCGATACCAGTGCGGTGAGGCTGAAGGGCCCCTGTGACAGAGGAGATTTGAATATAACCTCCCGAACCAGGACATAGGCCATGTAACCAGTGAGGGCTATCACCTCTACGAGGCGGCCGACCAGTGACCTCTCAGGCTTGGAGGGACGACAATCCGGACATTTCAGGCCGCAGGTCACAGGGCGCAGGCCCTCTTGGCCCGGCGCGATAACCTGATCGTCATTCAGCCACTGGTTAAGGAGCTTTAAAAGACCTGAAGGAGATACCTTATCCGGATCATAGAAAAGTATGATACTCCCTGTCACAGGCCTTGCCTCGGCGCCGGCCACGTCTGCCTGGCCGGCAAGCCAGTCCGCCAAGGCTGCAGCCCTGTTGCCGTTATAGCGGATGTCTGCAACCCTGACACGCATACGACCGGGGATGCTGTGCCGGACTCGCAATCCCTTTTGATTAAGTTCGCTTTTATTCATTATTCTCTTCCTGAAAAGGACATAACCTCAATAAAATCCACCGGTTAAAAAATAATTTAGGAAAATTATAGTTAATATTATTGCAATTCATTCGCTGCTTTGGTATAGGTGCATATCAATAAAACAAGTGTCTCATTTTGTCAACTCACTCTGAGGTTTAAATCCTCAAATAGGGGAAAGTAGACCATAAGCGCTAAATTATTTTTTCACCGGATGGACTAATGAACATCGAATGTTGAATGGGAAAATCTGAACTACTATTAATGATATTTTAGAGGAAACAGGAGAATTGATTAAGTTTTTCGTTACGAGTATCAAGACGGTTGACAAGAAACAGAAATAGCCGTTGAATGTTCGGTAGTGGATATTTGTTTTTCATTCGACGTTGGACGTTCGATGTTCGATGTTGGACGTTCATCTTTCAAAACAATTCCGCTGTGGCTCACTCCTCGCAATGACGGAAGCTATTGTGGGGTTTTTTGTTCAAAAACTAACCGGACAGGGCTTGACAAATAACTTATATTTTGGTCATGTGACTAAAATAATTATTTTATTGTTTTTTTTCAATAACAGTAAATTATAAAAATTGCGGCTCATATTGGGTCCCTCGATAACCTCGGAGTATCAATGAATTCAGAGAATTCAGGCAGCGCGGGTCAGGCCGGTGAAATTCTCGCCGGTGTTGATTTGGAAATCGCACACGAGTTGCCGGGCAGGATTAGACTCAAAGGGCCATTTCTTTCACATCCTGCTTTAGACATACCTTTCTTTGAAGCCTACATCCTGGCCATAGAAGGGGTTGAGGATGTGAGGATAAATCGCAAGGCCTCTTCCATCCTCATAGAATACCACGGAAATTCTCACACCCGCGACAGGATTCTGTCCTCTTTGGCTGTTCCTCCGAAGGAAGCCCTGTCGGACCAGAGACATACCGATACCAGGACCGAGGCCGATGTCAGCGGCATGATCATGTCTGCAGCAGTGCTCCTGGCCCTTCCTATCCTGCCCATGCGTCTAAGAGCTGTCATTTCATGGCTTTCAGTCTCCCCGGTAATTTTGGAAGGCGCCACGACTCTTGTCACCAAAGGGCTCAAGGTCGAGGTCCTTGATGCCACTGCAGTGACCATGGTCATGCTCCGGGGGGATTACTTTACAGCCAATGCTGTTCACCTTTTGCTGAGGACCGGTGACTATATCCACCACACAACTGAAACCAACTCAGACCGTCTGATCAGGAGCCTTCTCAAGCCTGAGACCGGCATGGTCTGGGTGGAAGAGGAAGGCACGGAAAGGCAGATACCCATTTCAGAGATCCTGCCAGGTCAGTTGGTAGTGGTTGGGGCCGGTGACCTTATCCCGATAGACGGCCGGATAGAGCAGGGCACGGCCCTTGTCAACCAGGCCTCCATGACCGGGGAACCTGTGCCGGTCAGGAAGGAGGTCGGCGACACGGCAATGTCCGGCACAGTAGTCGAGGAAGGCAGGATTAAAATAAAAGCTGTGGGCGTTGGCAGCGAGACCGCCACAGCCCGTATTTCCCGCTATATCGAGTCCTCGTTGAAGACAAAATCTGTTGCCCAGAGAGAGTCTGAAAAACTGGCTGATAGTCTGGTGCCCCTGACATTCGCACTGGGGGGCGTGATGGCTGTCCTTACCAGGGATCTCAGAAGGGCTACAGCGGTGTTCATGGTGGACTACTCCTGTGCCATCAAGCTCTCCACACCAGTATGCATCAAGATTGCCATGTATCAGGCAGGCAAGAAGGGGGTCCTCGTAAAGGGCGGTCAGGCCATTGAGGCAATGGCCGAAGTGGACACTATAGTTTTTGACAAGACAGGGACCATCACCACCGGGCAGTTTGAGGTGACCGATTGCATTTCCCTGGTAGAAGATCTGGACAGCGACGGTCTTCTGGCCCTGGCTGCTTCGGCAGAGGAACATTACTCTCATCCCATAGCCGACGCCGTTGTCCGGGCAGCAAAAGAGAAATCCCTGGTATTCTATGATCATTCCGAGGTGGACTTTATCGTTGCTCACGGCGTGGCCACTTATGTTGACGAAAAAAGGCTCCTTATAGGTAACGAACATTTCCTAAAAGACGACGAGGGGATTGACTTCAGTCCTGTTCCTGAAATCAAGAGCAGGCTGAGAGACGAAGGAAAGGCACTGCTCTTTGTGGCCCTGGACAGTCGTCTCATCGGGGTCATCGCACTTCGTGACACTATCAGGCCTGAGGTCAGAGCTGTAATCGCACGGCTCAAAGAACTTGGAGTAAGGCGTACAGTGATGCTCACCGGAGATGACCACACAAGGGCCAAGGCCATTGCTGAATCCCTTGGGCTTGACGAGTTCTACAGCGAGCTTCTGCCCGAAGACAAGGTTTCCAAAATAGCCGAATTCCAAGCCAATGGAAGCAAAGTCGCCTTCGTTGGGGACGGAATCAACGATGCACCTGCCTTGATGGAAGCGGAGGTCGGTATTTCCATGGCCCAGGGTTCGGATATCGCCAGGGCCACTGCAGAGGTAGTCCTTTTGGAAGAAGGTCTTGTGGGGGTAGCTCTGGCCAGGGAGGTATCCGTCAAGACCATGGGTCTTATCCGTACGAATTTCGGTCTGGCCGTGGGAATCAATTCATCCATTCTTATCGGTGCGACCCTTGGCTGGCTCTCACCTCTTGCATCAGCGATCCTGCACAACACTTCAACCATCGGGATTCTCCTGAACGCCCTGACAGGAGTCTCTCTTGAGCAAAACCAGGCTCCTAAAGAGAGGTGATAATGTGCTGACACTTTTCGACGCAAAACCGGGACTCTTCAGGATAATGCAGATACAAGGCAACAGGCTGGCCCGGCGTCTGGAAGACTTGGGAATCCTTCCTGGAACGGTGATAACAAAGGTCGAGCTAAAGAGCGATAAGGATACGGCCCCTGCTATCCGTATAGCCACAAAGGAACGTAAAGGTGTCCTGGGCGGAGGGATGAGTCTCAAGATCTGGGTGGATTATCAGGGCTCGGTTACAACCCTGGCTTCCCTTCCTCCCAACGCAACCGGTGTGGTTAAGGAGCTTTCCGGCGGAAAGTTTATGGTTGATGCCGTAGGCCTTCTTGGAATACGGGAGGGCGAGAAGGTAACGCTCCTTCACCGGCTGCCGCCAATGGACTATGTGGTCAGAGTGGATGGACGCCGGATCAGAGTCGGCGAAGGGGCTGCCGCCAAGGTATGGGGGACGATAGAAGGCAGGCCTATTCAACTCACGGCCCTTGGCCACGGACGCTCGCTCGTTGTGGATAAGATCGCCGGAGGCATGACGTCTGTGGAGCATCTTGAGAAGCTGGGCGTCAGACCTGAGTCCAATATCTTAGTGGAAGGAGTTGAGCCCAGGCAGAGCATCGGAATTGGAAGGACCCGTGTTGTGCTTATTCAGAGTCCGGATGGAATCGAGCTATGGCTTGGGGAAAGGGGAGCCTCAAACATTACTGGAGT
>JAUWHV010000006.1 GCA_030605675.1 Deltaproteobacteria bacterium
GTGCACTGGTTCGTGGTAAAGAAGGTAAGGGTTTTATTGGGGAGTGCTCCTTCTGTAAATGCCTCCTGGATCAAACTGACAGGCTTCTTTTTAAAAAGAGTTGTACAAGTTATGCACATGTGCTATTATGTTTTAGTAAAGAATCCTGGCCCGGAGGACCAATGTTTTCAAGATTAGAATAAATATCTAAACAGTGGAGGATATATGGGTACAGCTATTGAACAGAGGCCGGATCCGGCCCGCTTCCGTACAGTTGTGATGCTACGAAAAAAGGAACGGGAAAAGTTAGATGCTATGGCTATCAGCGAGGGTTTATCGGCAGCGGAAATAGTGCGCCGCTCGATTTCCGCTTATGATCCTCAACGTGAGGATGAATCGATAATGGAGTTAGCCGTTGAAACCATGAGCCAAAACCTGAAAGAGGCGATTGAGCAAGTGCGTGAGACACGAAAGGTTGTCGCTCTGACACGCGCTCAACTTCACGCAGAAAGGGGGGTTGGCAATGGGGGCAACTGATAAATTTTTTAAGGCGATCAAAAATGTTATGTTGCTGACAAACGAAGTAAAGGGATTAACCAAGGAAGTCATAAATCTTAGTCAGGAGGTTCGGGAAATTGATCGCCGCTTAATTCGCATCGAGACAATGGTCGAAATTTCTCAAGGGAAACGTATTCCCAGTATTGATATCCTCCCAGACCTCAAGGACGGGGATTCATGAAGTGTAAACGCTCAATAATCCGCTGAGGGGAGATAGGTGAATTGCTTTCGTGTTCTTCGTGTTCTTCGTGAGCTTCGTGGTAAAGAAGGTAAGGGTTTTTTAGGGAAGATTACATGGAAATACTCAATGATATTATCTCCATTGTGATTTCAACTATCATGTCCTCAGTTAATGGTGGGCATCCGTCTATGTTGAAAAAGTGTAAACTACAAAATGAAGGATGCCTAAAAGCCTGGGAATAAAATTTTTAATTGTACTTTTAAATAGTCTTTTTCCTTGCAATGTTTGGGCAAATGACTTAATAATAGACTATTATATAGGTTACTGTATAGGTCAAAGGAGGTGTTCACAATGGCTATTACACATTCAATTTTGGCAGACGTTAGTGCCGGAATTTCCGAGTTAAAGAAAAACCCGATGGCAGTGGTTCAGCGGGGTGATGGTGCGCCAGTTGTGATTTTGAATCGCAATGAGCCTGTTTTTTATGCGGTTCCTGCGGAAGCCTATGAATTGTTAATGGACAAATTGGAAGATATAGAATTGGCCGCAATTGTCGAGGCACGTAAAGATCAGCCTGAAATCGAGGTAGATATAAATGACCTTTAAGCTGGTTTTTAAGGTGGACGCAAAGAAAGAGTGGGATAGCTTGGATTTAACCGTTCGCTCTATCTTTGCTAAAAAGTTAAAAGAACGAATAGGGCAATCCCGCATAAAAAGTGGTCGTCTTAGCGGGATGAAAGATTGCTACAAAATCAAACTGCGGCGGGCCGGATATCGTCTAGTGTATCAGGTACGTGACAAGGAGTTGATTGTATCGGTCATAGCAGTCGGTAAGCGGGAGAGAAACCAAGTTTACAAAGCGGCTATCAAAAGAATTTAACAGTAGAGATATTTGTGTATTTTCAGAGATCGTCAAATAGTTGAGTCGTTGAGTCGTTGAGTCGGAAAATAAATATGTTAAATCAGCATATTAGAGTTTCAACTACATCAAGTGTCCAATTTCTATGCAAACCATATAAATCCAAATAATAATAACTACTTAACTAATCAACTACTGAACCACTTAACGAGGTCTGATTTTACGGCATTAAGGAAGATTACATGAAAATTCTCAATGATATTATCTCCACTGTGACAGAGGATTCTAAAATTCAAGGAATTCATACCTGTATACACTGGACAGCAGTTGTCAGCAGAGGTTGCGGGTTGTCTTCTACATTTCAGGATGATTGCATTCCTCACGTGCCGGTCAGAGATGCAGGCAAATTAGCTCAAAAAACCGCATTAGAAGTGGTAGAATATGCTCGATCAGACAATCTTTTGGAGGCATCTATCGGTATGGCGGCCCTGAACTCCTTGATAGAGATTGATGAAGACCGTTGTGTTGAACTGAATGCCTTTGAAATATTAGCGGAAAAAGGAAAGGGCAAAAATGTATGTGTCGTGGGCCATTTTCCATTTATTCCCAGGATGCGGAAATTGGCCAATAGACTCTGGGTGATAGAAAAAAAACCACAGGAAGGAGATTTGTCGGCAGAGGAAGCTGAAAATGTACTGCCTATGGCTGACGTTGTGGCTATTACCGGTACGTCCTTTATCAATCATACAGTAGATGAATTATTAAGTTTGTGCAGGAAGAGTTTTGTGGTGATGGTGGGAGCGACCTCGCCTTTGTCTCCTGTGCTTTTTGACTATGGGGTTGATATGATCGCCGGTTCAAAAGTAGTTGATTCTCAAAAGGCTATTCAGTGTATAAGTGAAGGGGCTACATTTAGACAGATAAAGGGTATAAAGCACTTGATTATGAAGAAATGGTAACCGTTCAAAGGTTCAGAGGTTTACTGAAAAAAAAGAACATCGAACATCGAACGTCTGAATGCTCGGTATTGGATATTCGTTTTTCATTCGATGTTGGACGTTCGATGTTCGATGTTGGACGTTCATCTTTCAATGTAACCTGTGAACGCCTATAAAAAATGAAAAGGAGGAAAGACAATGGAAGCAAAGGACGTACTGTATCTTGGACTCGGAGCTGCTTTTTTAGCAAAGGATAAGCTCAAAGAACGGATCAAGGAATTGGAGAAACGCGGGGAGATCAATAAGGAAGATGCCAAAAAGTTTATTAAAGACGCTAAGGATCGGGCCAAGAAGGAACAGGAGGCCCTTGACTCGCGTATCCAGGAAAAACTCAAAGAGACCATCCGTGAGATGGGCCTGGTCACCAAGGAGGATCTTGAAGAACTGAAAACAATAATCAAAAAGGCCTGATGCTCAAAAACTACGCTCCAGGACGGGTGTGGAAGACATTTCGTTTTCTGCTCACTGTATTTGTTATTGTCCGCAAAAAGGAGCGCTTTCTTTATATACGTCCCCTGGATCCAACCGCGTTCAAGCAAACCATCCTTGACCTGGGCGTAAGCTTTATCAAGCTGGCCCAAGTCCTGGCCACCAGGGCCGACTTCTTTACTGAGGACTATCTGCGGGAGCTTAAGACTATCCATGACGAGGTCGAGCCCATGGACCGGGCCGATTTTGAGGTCATGTACAACCGGGCCTTTGGCTCAGTCCGGCCCTTTCGTCATTTTGTCCACAGTCCTATAGCGAGTGCCTCCATAGGCCAGGTGCACAAGGCCGTACTGGATGACGGCACAAAGGTGGCTGTGAAAATACGCCGCCTGAACATTGAAAAGGACGTCCTTGATGATATTCGAATCATTGGTATTTTCCTCAGGATTTTCCATCCTTTCTTCAGCCGCCTTACAAAGAACTCTTTAGAAGCAGTGCTTAATGAATTCGCCGACATGATTGTCAAAGAAGTGGACCTGTCCATTGAATTGGACAATCTTCGTAAATTCAGGGAGATCTATCAACTGAGCGGCATCCGATTTCCCGATATATATCCACGTTATTGCAGTTGTGACGCCCTGGTTATGAGTTTTGAGACAGGGATGCGTATTGATGATAAAGAGGGCTTGGCCCGCTCAAATATCCCATTTGCCACTCTTATGGACAGGATGATCTCCTTCTATATGGAACAGATGCTTGTGTGCGGTCTTTTTCACGCAGATCCTCATCCCGGCAATTTTTTAGTTGGGGACGACGGTACGCTGATTGTCCTTGACTTCGGAATGGTCAAGCGATTGCCCAACTCCACCCGGGTCGCCATGATTGAGATGATCAAGGCCGCCAATGAGCAAGACTTTGAGCTCTTTATTGTCTCATGCAAACGGTTAGGTGTAATAGCAGCTACGGCACGGGAAGACCAAATGCAGGAGCTGGCGGAGCGCATGTTTGACATCTTTGGAAATGAAAACTTGAACGCCACGAGCATGCAGAACCTGGCCTTTGATGTCCTGGACTCTATGAGAGAACTCCCCTTTAAAGTTCCGCAGGAACTGGTCTATGTCATGCGGGCCAGCTCCCTTGTCGAGGGACTGGGGACCAGCTTTATTGAAAACTTTAACGGCATTAAGGACATCCTGCCTGTTCTGATAAAAAATATTAACAGGGCACTGGGTGCGGAAAACAGGTTATTCCCCACACTCAAGAGCGAGCTCATGTCCTTGCCCCTGACCGTGCGGCGGTTGAAGATAATTATCACACATTTGAGTGAGGACAACCTGCATATAAAGCTGTCCGGGGAGACCCTGGAAATCCTGGGAGAATATGTGCGTGCCTACCTGAAACCCATAGGCATGGGAGTGCTTCTACTCACAGCGGCATTTTTCGTGCAGAACCTGAGCTTTTCCCATCACCAGGAAGTTGCTGTTATTCTTTTTATTCTTGGAGTTTTGCGGGTACTTATCGCACTGAAATGACGGATTTTTTCTGGGCAGATGCGGTGCCCTGTGAACGCTTACAATTTTTTGTCGAGCTCGTCCAGCAGTTCCGGTATGGATCTGTCGGTGGACAGAACCATTAAATGGTCCTGGTCAAGGTCATCTGTTGGGCCGAACAGTTCCTTTTGTTTCAGATAGATCTCCCACCGCCCGTCTGAAACCTGGGTTTCTATTTGGGCCCTTTGGGTCAAACGTTTCTTTATTTCATGTTCAGGACAGGTACACAAGATAAAATGGATGTTTGCTTTAGCCTCTCTGGCTAACTCAATAAGTCTAAATCGCTCTTCCCTGTCGCGATAAGTGGCATCCAATATCACTGACTCCCCCTGCATCAGATGTTTGCCGGCAAGGCAGGCCAAAGCACAATATGTTCTTAGAGTCTGTTGCCGGCTGTAAATGCCCTGACCAAAAGGCTCCCAGTGGCGTTCATCCGTGGGTATCTTGGCTACGGACTCTTTTCTTACCCTGTCTGAGTTATAAAAAGGAAGCTGATGGTTTTTTGCCCAGGCAGATGCAACTGTAGACTTGCCCGTACCGGAAAGACCGAAAAACACATACAGGTCAGGGACGCCAATGCCTCCGGCATAATTCAACGCCAGGCGGAAGTATTTTAAGGCCTGTCGTCTGGCACTTTCTTTTGTTTCACTGTCTATTCCATCGGATGCCCAGGTAAAACAACCGATTTTACCCCTTACATATGCCCTGTAACACTTATAGAAGTCCATTAACTCAAGAAGCTGAGCATCCCCGATCTGATCAGAAAATGACCTGACAAAATAGTTGGAGAGTGTTGGAAGACCGTGATAATCGAGATCCATAGCCAAAAAGGCCACATCCGAGGCAATGTCTCCGCATCTAAAGCGTTCATTAAACTCAATGCAGTCAAAGATGTAAACCGCGTTATTTGTTTTATCAAAACAGATATTTGCAGAATATAAATCCCCGTGACCTTCTTTGATTAAGCCTTGTTCTATTCTTGAAAGAAACAAAGGTTTGTTCCTGTTAATAAAAGACCTGGTGTAATTACAGATATGACTGTAGGCGGCTTTGTCGATGATGTTTCCAACAAAAGATACAGTCTGATCGAAATTTTCCTCTGTGTTTTGACGTATGATGTCTATTGTTCCAAAATTTTTGATTTCCTGTCCTGCGGCTGCTTTTTTGTAAAAGGGCGCCAGTCTATTGACAACCGCATCAATTTCGGCATTGCCTACCATATTTTCAGAAAGGAGGCGAACCATCATGCCTTCTTCAGGCATACGCCGCATAACCACGGCCCACTCTACTGGTTCTCCGGTCCCATTAATTTTTATTTGACCATCATCATTGGTGACAGACCACACATCCAGGTAAATCTCCGCACACAGCCGTCGGTTCAACCGTAGCTCTTCCAGACAAAAATGGTGCCTCTTTTCCAATGTTGTAAAATTCAGGAAACCAAAGTCCACAGGCTTTTTGAGTTTATAGACCCTGTCTCCTGCCAGGAATACCCAGGAAATGTGTGTCTGAATCATAAGAACATCATCCACAGGATGTGGATATGATGCCGGATCTAACATTATCTTCATCCAAGAAGGTTTCTTAGACATAGAATTCTCCTGAGCGGCTTTTTCACCCTTGTCGCTTTTTGGCCGGAAGTCTGATCTTGATTCCTATGACCGGCGTGATTATGCTACCTAGGTTGAGCGATTATCCGTAATCATTAAGCTAATAGCTAACCGCTAAAGGCTAATCGCTCAATTTAGGTGCTGATTTTAGTTTTATCGGGATATCTTGGTTTTGTCGACCATCATAATAGGAGTTTGTTGAAAATGGCAGAGATTAGAAGCGCTATGGAAATCGCTATGGAAAAGGCGGATCGCCTGGGACGTGCTACCAAGGAAGAGTTGGAGACTGAGAAGTGGCTGGATCATGGCCACCGGATAGTTGCCAGGTATATGCAAGGTGAAATTGAGGAACTTAAAGCAAGCCTCAGTGATATTTCCGGGAATGAGATGCCACTGGTATTAAAGGGGGCCACTGAAATACTGTTGAGGAATATTGTTTTACCAAGGGATAAAGACCAGTGGCCGGGCATTAAAAAGGCCTTGAGTGGTTTTGTGGAGCTAAAAGGAAGTCCGGCAAATCAGATTATTCCTCGTATCGAGCAATTGCTGGAAAGTTATGAGCAGACTCGCAATCAATATCACGAACAGTTAAAAATGCATATGCAAAACCAGCTTGGTGGAATAAAGCAGGCCATTTCACAACAGTATGGTACGGCTATAGCCAGCGAGATAGATGTTAATTCATTGCCTGAATTTCAAAAGGAGTGGTCTCGGATATCTTCTGAAATCAATGATCAATTTGAGCAACAGTTGATTCCTCTCAAGGCCCACTTGAAGGAACTATAGGTTACACCTCATAAATCATACAGCATATTCATAAGTTAATAACAAATCTTAAACCAATTTATTTTCATGAATGAGACAAAGCTCCGGGAGCTACTGGAGAAAATAAGGGCGGGCGATCTATCTGTAAACCTGGGAATAGAGGCCCTTAAAAAACTCCCTTTTGAGGACCTGGGCTGGGCCTGTCTTGATCACCACAGACACATCAGAGAGGGGTTTCCAGAGGTCGTTTACGGACCCGGGAAGACATGTGAACAATTAGTAGGCATTGTTTCCAAGCTGATTTCTGTTGGCGGGCCGGTACTTGTGACACGGGTATCAGAGGAACAATCAGAGAGTGTTGTTCAGGCTATACCGGAGATAGAATTTCACCCAATACCCAAATCACTGACCTGGTCGGGAAAAATTTCCAGGCCCAGGCCGTCAAATAAAGGAACTGTCCTGGTGATTTCAGCCGGTACGGCTGACCTGCCCGTTGCAGAGGAAGCCTGTCTGACCCTGGAGCTTATGGGACATCCTTTTAAACGAATCTATGATGTAGGAGTGGCTGGTATTCACAGATTACTTGATCATCTGGATGAATTACGCCAGGCCAGTGTCATAATAGCTGTGGCGGGGATGGATGGCGTATTGCCGAGCCTTCTTGGGGGTATTGTCAGTGTCCCTGTGGTGGCAGTCCCTTCCAGTACGGGCTATGGGGCCAATTTCCAGGGTCTCGCTCCGTTGCTTACCATGCTTAATTCCTGTGCCACAGGGGTTGCAGTGGTAAACATAGACAACGGCTTTGGCGCAGGGGCCTTTGCAGCCATGATAAATCGAGCTTGAAGCTCTGAGGTTATTCCCTTTTTTAATTCAAAATTTAGAATTCAAAATTGTGTCTGAACGGATTTTTCGTTCAGGCACTAATTACATGGGGTAGGGTAGGGGTATTACGAATCAGATGGAGGCAGCAGTCCTTTAGCCCGCAACTTACGTCGTTTTTCGCGTCTTTTACGTCTTCTTTCTATTTCTCTACGCCTTTCGATCTTTTTGTGCCTGGACATTTGATCTCCTCATTACAAAAAATTTAATGCGTCACTCATAAGGGATTGCATAAAATAAGTCAATAGTGCCTCTTGCAAAGTCACAAAGTTTGAGTATGTAGGCATTGGAGCCGGATTCAGGACTTGCAATGATATTTGCCGTGTCATAAGATGTGTTTGTCGACTTTTCCCATTTACCGCCCTTGAGAAAGGGTATAGGGGATTTATTGTTACGATGTTTTTTTGAGTGAGGGAATAATGAAAGTCAAAAACTGGATGGCCAAAGACATAATAACCATCAGCCCTCAGGCCTCCATCAGTGCAGCTGTAAAGCTAATGCACCAGCATTCCATAAGGCATTTGCCTGTTGTAGAAGATGATTCAATGCAAGGGCTGGTTACTGAAAGCAACTTGCGACAATATTTTTTCCCCTCAATGGTTCACGAACTCTCCACTTCAGACGTTATGATAGTGAATCCTATTACCGTGGATCCCAATGCCAGTATTGATTCTGCCGCACAGTTGATCTACAAATACAAGATCGGTGGCTTACCTGTTCTTGAAAAAAGACGATTGATTGGAATACTCACCATCACTGATATACTTGCAGCCTTTATAGAGCTCTTTGGGCTTTTGAAGGAAAGCTGTCGGCTGGATATCATTCTATCTGAAAAAGGCGGGACGCTTGATGATGTGCTTCGATTGATTCGTGAGATGGGGGGAAAGGTAATTAGTGTAGGGGTAGAAGCGCAGACATCCAAAAAAAAGATCTATTATATCAGGCTGGAAAAAGGAGACCTGTCGGCCATTGTCCAGGCACTAGAGGATGAAGACCACAAGGTAGTTTCTATACTGGACTGAAACAGCTACGGAATTTGAGCATGGCTCACTATCAAGTCAATAAAACTTTTCAAGAAATAAATGAAAAGATCCGATCAGGGAAAGCAGTGGTAGTTACTGCCGAGGATATGATCGGCATTGTCCGGAAACATGGGGAAGTTGAGGCAGCAAGAAAGGTAGACGTTGTGACTACCGGTACTTTTTCCCCGATGTGTTCTTCAGGGGCTTTCATCAACCTCGGGCCCTGTGTGCCTGGGATAAAGGCCGCCAAAGTATGGCTTAACGGCGTGCCGGCTTATGCCGGCCTTGCCGCACTGGATGTGTATTTAGGGGCTACAGAACCTCGCCACAACGACCCTCTCAACAATGTCTATCCTGGTGAGTTTCTCTACGGGGGCGGACATGTAATACAGGATTTAGTGGCCGGCAAGTCAATAAATTTGACAGCCGAGTCTTACGGGACCCATTGTTATCCAAGCCGGTGCTTAGATAAAAAAGTCACCCTTGCGGATTTGCCTTTTGCCCGGCTTTGTAATCCTAGAAATTCATTCCAGAATTATAACTGTGCAGTAAATGTTACCAAAAGAACCGTTTATACATACATGGGCACTTTGCGACCAAGGCTTGGCAATGCTAATTACTGCACTTCCGGGCAGTTGAGTCCTTTACTGAATGATACATACTATCAAACTATCGGTACCGGTACGCGCATCTTCTTGGGTGGCGGGCCGGGTTATGTGCTTTCTGCCGGGACCCAGCATAATCCTGATATTCCTCGAAATGAAAAAGGCCTGCCGCGTAAACCCGCAGGCACTCTTATGGTCACCGGTGATCTCAAACAGATGCACAATCGGTGGTTAGTGGGCGTGAGTATCCTCGGTTACGGCTGTTCCCTTGCTGTAGGGCTCGGAGTACCAATACCCATTCTTAACGAAGAGATGGCCATGCGAACAGCTATATCCGATGAGGATATTGTAACCCAAGTAGTAGATTACGGTCATGATTATCCCCTGGGAAAAAGCACTTGCCTTACGGAAATCACTTATGCACAATTAAGAAGCGGCACCATAAAGATAGGAGGGAAAGACGTCCCGACCGCTCCTCTGTCCAGCTATGTCAGGGCACGGGAGATTGCGGAAATACTCAAAAAATGGATTAGTGAGGGCCGATTTGTACTTGGAGAGCCTCAGGAACTCTTGCCAACCGAAAACAAAATTTGATCAACAAATCAAGCAGCTCTGAATTATTGATAGAATACCTGAGTAGCATGAAGGGCGGGGTCGGCATTGCTTTTTCAGGTGGAGTGGACAGTACCTATCTGCTGAGAATGGCGAGGGACGCATGTCCTGGGCAGGTTGTTCCCTTTCTCCTCGTATCGCCTTTTTTGTCCGGAAAGGAGCGAAAATGGGCACATAGCATTGCTGATGAAATCGGCCTACCGCTCAGGGAAGTGCCCTGGTATCCCTTTGATTTCCATTGTATATGGGAAAATGGGAGTAACAGATGCTATTATTGCAAGTATGCAATGTACCATGAACTATGGTCAGTTTGTCGAGAACATGGAATTTCGAATCTGCTGGACGGGACCCAGTTGGATGATCTTAATAGCGATAGACCGGGCCTCAAGGCAATACACGAACTTTCAGTAAAAATACCTTTGGTATATTGTAATCTGAATAAAAATAATATAAGGAGATTGAGTGCTAAGCTATGTCTGCCGACATGGGACCGGCCCAGTCAGTCATGCCTTGCGACCAGAGTAGTCACTGGAACTTTTATTACAAAAAATTTAATTAAAAAGATAGAATCTGCCGAAGAGTTGCTAACGGACATGCAGATGGAGAATACAAACGAAAATCCAAGGCTTTTTACAGAACATCGGATTTCACTATTTTGATGTAATGTCTAAAGAATAACATAAAATAATATAAATGGAGGGTAACATGAACAAGGGACAACTCGTAGATCGTATGGCAAAGTCATCCGGCATTTTCAAAACTGCTGCAGACAAGGCACTAAATGGATTTATGGAAGCCGTCACTGATGCACTCAATGCAGGAGAGAAGGTGACCCTGGTAGGTTTTGGGACCTTTTCCGTAACTGAGAGGAAGGCTCGTACAGGTCGCAATCCGCGCACAGGAAAGCCCATGGAAATTCCTGCCAAGAAAGTAGTAAAATTCAGGCCCGGGACAAAGCTGTCCGAATCAGTGGAATAAAAGGCGCTCACGCCGAGTACAAACAGTAAAAGAAGGTGACTGTTGCGATTAAGCTGGCTATATCAGCCAGAAAGGTAGTAGTGGCTGGTTTTTACTTTTTGAGTCCGGCAAACTTTTTCGGCATATAAATACTCAGTCAAGATATATTCGGACGTCCTTGAACATATCCACAGTGACAGACTCGGGGTACTAAAAAGATATCCCGTGTTCAGGTATAGTTCGCCTACGATCAAAACATACGAATTCTGGAATAAGACCGTGGATGAGCCAAAAAAATAATTAATTGGCTCATCCCAATCTTACCTCTGTCGTCGTACTGAGCCTTCACGCCTGTCAAGGTTTTTCCTGGTAGCTAAAGGCAATAGTATCTTCCATGGCTATACCTGCGAGATGAAATTGTAATAACGTACAAAATTCAAGACATTGTGTGTTTTTGCCGATCATAATAATAAGATATAGTTTCTTGCAAAATTTATGGATTTTTTTTGACTGCAAGGTGCAAAAAAGAAAAAGCGCGGTGCGTACTTAGAAAGGTTTATTGATCAGGAGCTTCTAGACATGAAAAAATCGAATTCAGCAGATAAAGATAAGCTGTCTTCCGGCTCTCGATTATTGCAGAAGGTGAATGAAGCAATGAATATTCCAGACCCTGAACGGGCTGCCACGATACAATTATTGAAGGAACAGGTACAGAAGGGTACTTATAAAGTAGACGCTGATAAGGTCGCACAGAGCATGCTGAAGGATCTTATAAAGGATTTATGATAAACCAATAGCTCCAAACCTCACAATTTTTCCGCAAAAGCCAAAACCACGAATAACATAGGCTCAACAGATTTTCAGATTAAAAGACACCGGAAGGCAGGAGGCAATTTTTTCCCCGTTATTGCTAATGTCGCATAAGATATATTATGTAAAATAAAGCATCCTTCATGTTATTGATCTTGTACTTTGGCAGTGAAATTTGAAATTGGGAACTTGAAATTGGAAAAATATAAAAGATGTAGATGCGTTACCTAATTTCTAATTTCTAATTTCCAGTTTCAACATCTACTAAGTTCACTGGGAATATCGTGTTTTACCAGGCGACTGATTTTTTGATTGATGTCTGCTGTGCGCAAGGCCTGTTTTCGAATTTCTTTTAACGTTGCGGCAACATTCCCATCTTGTTCCACATTTAAAAACAGAATTTCGATCTTTCCGATAAT
>JAUWHV010000165.1 GCA_030605675.1 Deltaproteobacteria bacterium
GCGAGTGGATCATCCAGACAGGAAAGTCAACATTGACTCGCTTCTGTTCCTGCCTGGGTCGGCGCACATTAGAGAAGTCAAGGTACTTCGTAATGTCCTCTCCAGCATCGAACTTCTTCTCCAGCTCTCTAGCTTTCATAAATTTCAATCTCCTCCCTTCGGGACAGGCGAACCGATATGATTCGGATTCGCTCACCGCGGCATGTAATGATGCCAGACCAGTGCCTCTCTCCGATTCTGCCGACAACGAAGAATCTGGGTTCATCCTCGGTTCGCGCAGGGATCTCGATCAGGTCCGGGTCATTCCACAAGGCTTGGGCCTCGACGAAGTCGATGCCGTGCTTGCGCCTGTTTGACGTGCTCTTCCTCGGATCGAACTCGAATTCCATGGTATAGATACTATACCGGATAGGTGGTGATTGTCAACAGACTGATCCTGTCTTCCTGATTTGAATCGCCAGGCGTCAGTTGCCGAGCGGGTTTACAATACACACTTCAGCATTACCACAATTTTCGCGGCTACCACCAACCCTAGCAAAACCTCCGGCTTCTTTCCTTGCATGCCACGGCCTGAGGACCCCGGCATCCCTGCCACGACCTATTCTATGCCTGTTGACAGGCGATCAGACACAGGGTATACCCTAAAACACTAAAGAGTATACTTCAGGAGGTGATAGAATTGTCTAAAGTAACTGCCAAATATCAAATCACGATACCTGTAAAGGTTAGAAGGGAAATGGGTATCCTGCCTGGAACTGAAGTTGATATCACAAAAGAAGGACAAAAATATGTTCTTATTATTAATCCAATCGAAACGATCAGAAAGAAGTGGTGCGGAAGGTTTAAGGGTAGGCCGACAACAATGGAATATATGGATGAAATCAGGGGCAAAGTAAATTGAGAATCTGTGTAGACACGACTATCTTGCTCGATATTTTGAAAGATGAATTCAGAAATTTTCAGGACAAGCTGTATACCGCCCTCGCAAAAAGAGAGAATCTGGTTGCACCCCCGGTAGTATTCGCGGAACTTATGCCCCAATTTAAGGGAAACACCAAGCTATTGTGTGAGTTTTTAGAGGAACACAAAATAGCGATAGAGCCGCTTGGCGTTGATTCCGCCGTTGCCGCAGCACAAGCATGGATGAGATATTTAAAACAAAAAACAAAAGTAAAATGTCCTCAGTGTGGCTGGGAGCTTAATTTCAAAGAGCATTTTTTGTCGGATTTTTATATTGGAGGGTTCGCTTCAGTAAAGTGCAGCGCCATTCTTACCAGAGACAGAGGTATATACAATAAATATTTTCCCGCGTTGGTTGGGTATGAAGATTGTCTCAAGGCATCCTGCTGACCCTCTGTGTCAATGTAAGTGAGACAGAGGGAGACCGATAATCATTAAACTAGCTAACCGCTAATAGCTCAATTTAAATCATACATACATGGCTTTCACCCTAACCCGCACAAGTGAATATCTCTTGATGCGGCATATGCCAGAAGGTGCTCCCGGTAAGCTCCGAAACGAGGGGTGAATCCAATGGATTCCAAATGTTTAATGTTCCTCTCATACAGGGCCGACACCTCCTTGGGACCAAGTCCTTTTGAGACCTGATAATCGAAAACCCTGTTATAGACTTTTGATTCTGCTGCCTCCCGGATTTCAGTAACTGCAAACTTTTCCGGTTTTTTCTGGATAAGAGAACCTTCTGACAGGACGAATTTGCCTTTGGACAGGGCATGTATGTAATCCTTGTTTTTATCGAGAAAATTCAAGGTCTCATAAAATTCCGCCTCTGTCTCGGTGGGAAAACCAAACATTATGAATATCAGGTTCATTAGACCCGCATGCCTGGCATCTTGAAGGACCTTCTCCGCTTCTTTGATCCTTGTCCCCTTTCTCATGAGGTTAAGGACCCGCTGGCTGGCCGACTCCACACCCCACATGATTACACGCCCTCCGGACCGGTGAATCAGCTTAAGCAGATCAGCATCAAATTCTCTTATGGGTTTGGCATATGCTGCGTAGGAGATTTCTATTCCTTCATTAATTATTGCCTGGGCCAGGTCTCTGAAACGGTCCGGAGGGATCATCTCATCATAAAAATTAAGGAATGGCGCCCCATAATGTTCTTTTAGGTGTCTTATCTGCTTCAGACATTCCTTAATTTCAAGCTCTCGATAGAGCAAGTATGAATGATGATGTGTACAGAATGTGCATCTTCCCCAGGGACATCCCCTTGAACTCAGGAAAGGAAGAACTACATCAGGGCCTATATACCTGTCCAGGCGAAAGTCGCTAAAATCCGGCACAGGTATCTGGTCGAGGTCGTGAATGACATGGGGTGGATTTGTTCTGACCTCCTGATCTTTCCTATAGACAAGATTGGGCACCTCGGCCAGGTCCTTCTCATCTTGAACCATGCAAAGATTGAGCAAGGCCTTCTCTCCTTCCCCTGGAATAAGGTAATCAACATATTGCCCAAACTCCAACTGCCTTGTCTTATCCTTAGCACTGAAGACCCAGGGCTCCTTAAAAAGCCTCTCCGGATAACGCATGACCCCGAGCTTGGCCCCGCCTAAAACAACTTTTATATCCTTTTTTTCCTTAATCAAAGAGGCCATTAGCAGGGCAAAAACAGTCTGGCTATTGAAAAGGACCGAAAGGCCCACCATATCCGGGCCATAATCCAGGACCGTATTGACGAGATCCTCGAAAAATATCTTCACCCTATCGGGCACGGAGAGCCCTATCAGATGCCTTTTTGCCATTTCGGACATAAATGCATTAAAGATGCCCTCAAAGCTCAAGAAAATAGTCACAAAATGATGGTATAGCTTCAGGTCGAATTTTTCCTGTGTGCCATGCTTCAGAAAATTCACCGCCTGGCCGATTTTCTGAGCTGTGGTCTCTTCATCCCAGTCATAGAGACGAATCTTAAAGCTCCCCTTACTCAGATCATCCAGGACTCTATCGTAGTAGAGCAGATTCAGATCAAAGGCCCTGACGTCTATATCCACCGAATTCTTCTTCAGATATGACAACAGAACGGCAGGCCCAAGAGGAGGGCTGGTGGGCCTCATACAAGGCAGGGAAACAATAGCCAGTTTCAGTTTAACAACCTCTGACATTAAAATATTATGAAATGATAAAAAGAACCTCACGCAAAGACGTAAAGAAAATTCGTAACCGTTCACGGAACGGTGAAATTAGAAATTAGAAATTGGAAATTTGGCCTTCATGCTTTTGTACTGTCCCACCCTCCAATTTCAAGTTTCAAGCCGTGAACGGCTACAAAAATTCTACAATTACATACTCTAAATTTGCGTCCGCTGCAGCCATTTCTTGACCCCTTCAAGCCCTCAACGTATAGTCTTTACATGTCAGGAAAACGCAAAGCAAGATCCAGCCGGAAGTCCGAGAAACTCCCCCCTCTTTCCCCTGAACGTATTCTGACGGTAATGCGCAATGCGGGGCGACCCCTTTATCTCCGGGAGATAATACATTTGTCCCACCTGAGGCCGGATGAAAAAAATAAGGCAAGGGCCATAGTGGCTGACCTTGTTCGTGAAGGCAAATTAGTCCTGCTCAAGGGCGACAGGTACGGCATCTCCGACCTTATGAAACTGGTTACCGGAAGATTGTCAGTCCACCCGGATGGTTTTGGTTTTGTACAACCGGAGACCGGGAAAGGCGATGACGTATTCATCCCTGCGCGCGCACTCAAGGGTGCTGTCCATGGTGATCATGTAGTGGCAAGGGTGGAAAAAACCAGCGGAAAGGGCATTGAAGGTTCCATACTCAGAGTGCTTGAACGGGGCGTGGATCGTGTAGTTGGAACATTTCAGAAAGGCAAAAGCGTATCAACCGTGCTTCCTGAAGATAACAGGTTGCTCTATGAAATAATGGTCCCCAATAAATATACGGCAAAGGCCCGGAACGGCCAGATTGTATTGGCGGAAATTGAAAGTTTTCCTTCAGGGGGAAGGAACCCTGAAGGACGAGTTATAGAAGTCCTGGGGAATCCTGACGACATGGGTGTGCAGACCCGGATAGTCATACATAAGCACGGTCTTCCACACATCTTTCCACCTGACGCCATGGCTCAGGCCGAGGCATTACCCCAAGCTGTTGTTCCGGACGATATCCGGGGCCGCAAGGATCTCCGGGACCTACCGCTGGTAACAATAGATGGGGAACTTGCAAGGGACTTTGATGATGCCGTATTTGTCAAGAAGACCCGCACAGGCTTTGTTCTCACTGTGGCTATTGCCGATGTAAGTCACTATGTACCGGATAATAGCCCTGTCGACCAGACAGGCATTGAGCGAAGCACAAGTGTATATTTTCCCAATGCCGTAGTACCCATGCTCCCTGAAACGCTGTCCAACCACCTGTGCAGTCTGATTCCCGGGGAAGACCGCTTGGCAATTGCGGCTAATATTTGTTTTGACAGAAAGGCAAATGTCAGGCGTGCCAATTTTTTCAAGGCCGTAATCAGGAGCCATTGCAGGCTCACCTATAAAGAAGTGCGCTGCATACTTGTCAACAAAGACAAGGACCTGATAACCAAAAACAGGAAACATATTGAGCACTTAAAATGGATGGCAGAGCTGGCAGAGGCCCTTTCCGAAAGACGCCGCCAGAGAGGAAGTATTGACTTTGATCTTCCGGAACCTGAAATAATCCTGGGGATCAGGGGGAACCTGGAAGAGATCGTCCGGCGGGAAAGAAACATAGCCCATCGTATTATCGAAGAATTCATGATAGCCGCAAACGAGGCTGTTGCTCTCTTTTTGACTAAAAAAGACATACCTGCAATGTATCGTGTTCATGAGTCACCTGCCAGGGATAGGGTAAACGAATTTGTAGGCTTTGCCCGGATTCTGGGAATGAACATCAAGGCGCCTGAGGAAATAAGTCCGAAATGGTGTCAGAAAGTGCTCAAAGAGGCATCAGGCAAGCCCCTTGAGTATATAATAAACACGGTACTACTCAGGACCATGAAACAGGCAGTATATTCATCCCAAAATATCGGACACTTTGGCCTGGCTTCCCCCACTTATTTGCACTTCACATCGCCGATTCGCCGTTACCCTGACCTGGTCGTCCACAGGATACTGAAAGCCAACATGAAACGGACAAGGAAACGCCCTGTTTACACTGGAGAGCAGCTTGAAACCCTGGGACAGCATTGCTCCGTTCGGGAGAGGGGGGCCATGGAAGCTGAAAGAGAGATGTTTGACAGGCTCAAGGTCCGCTTCATGGCAGACAAGATCGGTGAAGTATTTGAAGGCATAATATCCGGCGTGATCTCCTTTGGTTTTTTTGTTGAACTCAAGGACATGTTCATATCCGGAGCTGTCCGCCTGGTAGACATAGTGGATGATTATTATGTGCTCGATCAGGACAAGCAACGCCTTGTTGGGCAAAGGACCAACAGGATCTTTCATCTAGGACAAATGGTGAGGGTCAGGGTTAAGGCTGTCAATGTCGCCCGGATGCACATCAACTTTGAAATTGTGTAACCTTCACGGATTCAGGGTTCAAAGGTTCGGGGTTCAAAGGTTTATAGCCGTTGAAAGGCATGAGAATAGAACGATCTGAAATACTAAAGCGCGCAGAACAACTCCGGGAAGAGATCAACCACCATAATTACCTCTATTATGTCCTTGACCGGCCCATTATCAGCGACGCCGATTATGACGCCCTGATGCGCGAGCTCAAGGAGATTGAAGGCAAATATCCCGGGATAGTAACTCCTGATTCGCCTACACAGCGAATTGGTGCGCCACCTTCAGAAAAATTTGCCCGTGTACCCCACAGTGTCCCTATGCTGAGTCTGGATGATGCCTTCAGCCAGGAAGAGGTGCTGGAATTTGACCAACGGGGAAAGAGATTCCTCCAAATCGATGAAGAGCTTGAATACACGGTTGAACCTAAGATGGATGGCCTTGCTGTAGAGCTGGTTTACGAAAATGGCAGGTTTGTTCTTGGATCAACCCGCGGAGATGGCTATACAGGAGAAGACGTAACTACCAACCTGCGGACCATTCGATCCATACCTCTCAGGCTCATCAGCAGGTACCTTACCCCGCCCAGCCGCCTTGAGGTACGGGGCGAGGTCTTTATCAATAAAAACGCCTTTGAACGTCTTAATAAGAGACGTATGGAAGAAGATGAGCCTCCTTTTGCCAATCCCAGAAATGCCGCGGCTGGTTCCCTTCGCCAACTGGACCCGAACATTACCGCCGGCCGTCCCTTGAATATTTTTTGTTACGGGATCGGAGTAGTGGAAGGCTACAGCTTTGGGACACAATGGGAGGCGCTTTCGTCTCTCAGGAAATGGGGGCTAAGGGTCAACCCCATGGTGGAAAAGCTAAAAGGCCTCTATGGAGCAATACGATATCACCAGCGCATAAACAGAAAGAGGGAAGAGCTTGATTATGAAATCGACGGAATAGTCATCAAGGTCAATGACCTTGAACTCCAGAAACGCCTTGGGGCAAAGGCCAAGAGTCCACGCTGGGCCTTGGCTTATAAATTTGAGGCAGCCCAGGCCATAACCAGAATTATCGAAATTCAACTCAGCGTGGGACGTACCGGTGCTGTCACCCCTGTGGCCCTTATGGAACCTGTAAAGGTGGGTGGAGTGGTGGTAAGTCGCGCAACTCTCCACAACGAAGATGAGATCCGCCGCAAGGATGTCAGGACAGGCGACTGGATTATTGTCCGGAGAGCAGGTGACGTCATTCCTGAAGTGGTCAGACCACTGCCGGAGAGAAGGAATGGAAAGGAACAGGTATTTGTGATGCCGCAGACCTGCCCGGTCTGCGGTTCCAGGCTGCGCCGCAAACCAGGAGAGGCTGCGTGGCGGTGCCCTAATCCCGGATGTTTCCCCAGGCTTGTGAAGCAACTCACCCACTTTGCCGCCAAAGGGGCCATGGATATAGACGGACTTGGTCCGAAGGTGGCTGAACAACTTATCAGTGCTGGACTGGTCCGGAATATTGCAGACCTTCACTCCATCAAGCTGAGTGATCTCCTGTCGCTTGACCGTTTTGCTGAAAAATCCGCAATAAACCTCCTATCAGCCATAGAATCGAGCAAAAAAACAACTCTTGCTCGACTCTTCTATGCCCTGGGGCTTAGACACGTTGGAGATGTAACCGCGCAACTCCTTGCAGACCATTTTGGATCAATAAAAGCACTTATGGATGCCAATGAGGAAGAACTCAAGGCCGTAGAAGGAATAGGTCCGGAAGTAGCCTCCAGCATCCGGTCATGGTTTGGCAATGACCACAACCTCGAACTCGTGAGGCGTCTGCTTGATGCCGGGACCGGTTTTACTGATCTTCATGAGAAAAAGTCCTTGCCTCTAAAAGACAAGATCTTTGTTTTTACCGGAGGGCTCTCTTCCCTCACCCGGGAACAGGCCAAGAACATTGTCCGTGATCTGGGTGGCCAAATCGCTTCTACAGTAGGGCGCAAAACAGATTATGTGGTTGTGGGAGAAGGTTCCGGGTCCAAACTACAAAAGGCGGTAGAACTTGGAATACCTACCCTGAGTGAGGAGGAATTCCTGGAATTAGAAGTGTCTAAAGAAAGTGATGCATTAAAATGAAAGACACCGGACATACTGCTGAGCAAATGCCGGCATCTCTTACTATTGACGGACAGAGCGTTGTCGCTCCTTTGGGCGCAACTATTTTGGAGGCGGCTGCCAGTGCAGGGATTGACATCCCCCATCTCTGTCACATGCCAGGGGCTGAGGACTCGAAGCGGCCCTGTCTTCTGTGTCTTGTAGATGTAAATGGCGAGAGGTCCCGAGCCTGTCAAACGCGGGTTGCAGAAGGGATGGTGGCGATAACCAGTACTCCTGAGCTCAAAGCCTATCGGAAAGAACGTCTACAGCAATTGGCATCTCACCACTATGGCGACTGCAAGGCCCCGTGCAATCTTACCTGTCCCGGCGGGATCAATGTACAGGGATATGTGAATTTCATTGCCAAAGGCGAGTATGGAGCGGCTCTGCGACTGATCAAGGAAAAAAATCCCTTGCCCGGCATCGTCTGCAGGGTTTGCCCCCGTTTTTGTGAAACCCGCTGCCGCAGAATCCTGGTGGACGAGTCTATAGCCATCAACCACCTGAAGCGCTTTGTTGTGGACTATGCAAAAGGCCGTAATCCGGTTCCTGAGGCCCTGGCACCTGCAACAGGCCATAATGTCGCCATTGTCGGCGGCGGCCCTGCCGGGCTCTCTGCAGCATACTATCTTCGCAAGCAGGGTCATGCGGTCACCCTTTTTGAAGCCGAAGAAAAGCTGGGTGGCCTTGTGCGTCACGCAATTCCCAACTTCAAGCTGCCTCAAAAAGACCTGGACCACGAGATCATGTCCATCATCAATATGGGCGTCCATGTCAGGACCGGCAGGCGCTGGGGCAGGGATTTTTCCCTGCAGGAATTGCGGGATCAGGGATTCGAAGCAATTTTTATAGCAACCGGCATGTCCAGGCAGAGATCCCTCAACATAGAAGGTGGTGAACTGGCCAAAGATGGGCTTGAATTTTTGCGTGAGGTGAAAGCCGGCAAGATACCGGCTTTAGGTGACAAGGTGCTGATTATTGGCGGGAGCAAAATCGCCGTCGAGGCCGGTCGCTGTGCAAGACGGCTGGGGGCCCGGGATGTGATGGTTATCTATCCCCGGTCCCGGGTCGAGATGCCTGCCCAGGAGAGAAATGTTAAAGAGGCTGAGAACGAGGGGGTCCAATTCTTCCTGATGGCCATGCCCAT